>JAEORY010000311.1 GCA_016840645.1 Candidatus Borrarchaeota archaeon
TTGACGACGAAAAGTTCATCATCGGACATAGTCAGCAGTTTTTTCAGCATATCTTGTCTAGCATTTCGTAATACGGCGTTTTCTTCTTCAGTCAAAGGTATGTTCTGATTCTGTTTTCGCAATATCTCACGTCTCTGTTCTGATTCCTCTTGAAAAACATCTGCTTTAAGTTCGATTCTTATTTGTTTCCCAGAGTTTCGTTCTATGAACGTATAGGCATGAAGACCGTGATCTTGAAACACCAGATTTCCTTTACCAAAAGTCGTACCATTTATGTACTGGATTGCGTCGACTGCGCAAGTATTATTCTCCACGATTGCTACTAGTTCTTCATCCTCACTACGATCAAGTCCAAGTTCCTTTCTGGCTAATATTGCGATTCTATATCCTATAACAACTCCAGGACAAAAGTGTCCATGAAATTCAACTGCATTTTTCAATTCCAAGGGGATTTCTTCTTGCATAATATTTCCTCAAAGGTTTTCTTTGGGTTTTGCTTTTTGTTGAATTGCTAGATTATATGTGAACTACCACCCAACAAGTTAGGTGGCTTCTGTCCTCCTAGACTGTTCTGCTTAGCCAACACGGTTGGTTACATTAAGCCTAGTCATCGACAGTTCGGGCTGGTCCACGGCAGCCCCCGTCCCTCAAGGGACACTTGAGGTCCGACAGTACCCTCATCGGTACTGTGTCTTGTGTACGCTCCCAACGCCAAGCCAGACACCTCGGCATACTGCACACTGAGATGGTAGCTAACTGCTATTTAAGTGTTAGGGAGAACGGTGTGAAAGTGAAACCCTCTACCGCAATTCATCCCCCCAACACGTTGAGGGGTCTTCTTGCGAATTGGTTATAAATTCTTGTTCTTTATTATTTTCAGTTAAGGCAATTACTTCGTCAAACATTTCATTTGCTGTTTCTTTCTTCCCAATTCGACGGTTTATCTCTGCCATTAAACATCCAAAATAATTTAAAACCATAAACATTTTATGGACTATGAGGTGGTTTCATGGTTATAAGAGATCCATTCTGTGGAATGCCTGTAGATCCCGAAAAATCAAAATTCAAGATTGAGATTTGGGGGAAAGTTTATTACTTCTGTAACGAACGTTGTATGCACGGTTTTCTAGAAGCACCCAGGATCGCATATTTTTCGATGGAAATCGGTATAAAAAGCGAAATCCCGACTTATAGTGGGGGCTTAGGAGTTTTAGCGGGAGATACAATACGTTCCAGTGCTGATTTAAAAATACCCTTAGTTGCAGTTACACTAGTTAGTAGGAAAGGATATTTAAAACAAAAGATAACGGAAAAAGGAGAACAGATAGAATCTTCCGATGAGTGGGACCCTTCAAAATTTATGAGTTTACTGCCAGTTGATGTAAAGGTGCGAATCCAAGAGAGAGATGTTGGAATTAAGGCTTGGCTTTATGAGCATCAAAGTCTGACGGGCGGTATAGTCCCGATAGTGTTCCTTGACACGGATATTGAGCAAAATACTCCTGAAGACAGAGCAATTACGGACTATCTTTACGGAGGTGACTATAAATACCGGTTAAAACAGGAGATCGTCCTGGGAATTGGTGGCATAAAGATACTTGAAGCACTAAATTTAAACATAAAGAAATATCATATGAACGAGGGTCATTCAAGCCTTCTCACTTTGGAATTGTTAAGAAATAATGGGATGAACCCTGATAAGGTAAGAAATCAATGCGCTTTTACCACTCATACACCAGTTGAATCTGCATTTGATAAATTCTCTTATGATACCGTTCAAGAATTATTGGAAAACGAATATCCATTAGAAATTCTGAAGGAATTTGGGGGGCAGGATAGACTTAATATGACTCTTCTGGCTTTAAATCTAAGCCAACATGTAAATGGAGTAACTACAGCCCACATGAATTATTCGCGAAAGCTTTTTCCTGGATATCATATAAATGCAATAACTAATGGTGTTTACTCATTTATGTGGACTTGCCAGTATTTTAGAAAACTGTATGATAAGTATATACCGGGCTGGGCGAACGAGCCTGAACTTCTTGTAAGGGTTGACTCAATCCCAGATGATGAGTTATGGGATGCTCATTTATTAGCAAAGAAAGATCTTTTCAACTTTTGTAAAGAGAGAACAGGTATAGAACTGGATATTGACACATTGACGATAGGCTTCGCCAGGAGAGCTACAGAGTACAAGAGAGCCGCATTAATTTTCTCAGATTTGACGCGACTAAAAAACATAAATAAGAGAGGAAAAATAAATTTGATCTTTGCCGGAAAGGCGCATCCGAAGGATTTGAGTGGTAAAATGCTGATTAAGGAAATCTATAACTACATGACTCAACTGAAAGATGAGATCACTATCGTGTATCTAGAAAATTACAATATAGACATCGCTACTAAGCTTACCTCTGGAGTTGATGTTTGGTTAAATACGCCTCTACCTCCCTTTGAGGCGTCTGGGACCAGCGGAATGAAAGCTGCACATAATGGCGTAATAAACTTTAGTGTGTTAGATGGCTGGTGGATTGAAGGCTGCATTGAAGGAGTTACTGGCTGGTCTATAGGTCCCTCGCCAGATGAAATTATTGGAGATAAAGAAAGAAAAACCAGAGAACTGGACGCTCTTTATTCCAAGCTAGAATATATAATTATTCATACGTTTTATAAAATGAGAGACGAATGGATGGATCTGATGACGAATTCTATAGGAAAGATCGCTTATTACTTTAACAGCCACCGAATGATGCGACGATATGTCACAGAAGCGTATCTGTAGATATATCAACTTTTATTTATTTTAAGATTTTGAATACCCGAAAAGTTGTTTCTTAGCAACATCAAGTACTTTATTAAGAGTTCTATTGAAGATCTTGATATATTCGTAAGGTTTGTTCGGCTACTTTCTTCCACGTAAAGTACTGCAAAACTCTTCTACGCCCATTTTCACCCCATAATTTCGCGCTCTCACTATCTTTCAATACTTCTTTAACACCCCAAGCGATGTCAGCGGGGTTCTCGCCGTTCACATGAATTCCATTTTGACTAGGACCCGAAGATATAACCTGCTCTCGGAAGCCGACGACGCCCTGGGCTCCAACCACAACAGGCTTAGCCATAGCCATAGCCTCTAAGTTAACGATGCCGAAAGGCTCATAAACTGATGGAAAAATACAAACATCAGCAGCAGCATAATGCAGGATTCTTTCGTCTTCAGGTACAAATTCGAAACGACAAACCAAATTATCAGAAATTCCGAGTCGATTCGCCGTCTCAGTGATATCTTTCTGCTCTTCACCCTTACCTAAAATTACCAATTTTGTTAAGGGATATGCCTTTAATATCATTGGCATAGCCTGAATAAGGTTTCTTACGCCTTTAACCCATGTTAGTCGACCTAAGAAAAAAAGCATGCGTTCATTTTCTTTGATGTCATATTTGCCTCGAACTTTTTCAATAGCTTCTGGAGTACATTTATTAGGGTTGTAACGCTCTGGATCAACACCGTTCCAAGTTACACTTATTTTTGTTTCAGGCCAGCCATGTTGAATAAGGTCCTCCCTCATTGCGTGGCTAACAGTAATTATACGATCTGCGAACTGAGAAGTCGCTGACTCAAAATGAGAAACTACTTCAGAGCCGTGTCCTCCGCTTCTTCCCCACTCAGTGCTGTGAACATGAAATACAACAGGTATTTTTGTTTCGTTTTTAATTATGATGCCGGCTATACTGCTTAGCCAGTCATGAACACACACTAAATCAAACTTATAGTCTTCTTTCCTGATTAATTCGTTGATGAACTTGGTTGCACTAAGAACATTGTAAATGAAGATATCATTAAAGAACTGGATGTTAGTTCCCCATTTTCTTAAGTCATCGGAGACGAAAATTGGCAAAACATTGCTTGCATCAGCAATTATAGGGCGATGGACTTCTACTCCCTTCAAGATCTCTCTCGTCTTTAAATCACCTTTATTGAGCGTAAAAACAGAGACATCGTGGCCTAATTCAACAAATTCGTGAGTTATGTATTCTGCATATGTACCCAAACCGCCTACAATTCTCGGTGGATACTCATAAACGAAAAAACCAATTCTTATTAGATTCACCCTCTTACAGTTTTTATACTAGCACATTAAATACACACAGCAACGTAAATATGTCCTTATTTATAACAGTCTTTGACCGTAAATTACCAGTCACATTCATTTATGATAGCTAGCATTTTTCCTTCTTTGTTTGATAATAGTTTTTCTAACAAAATATAGTTAATAATTTTGAAGTTCACTAATCCTTTAATCGGTGAAAATTATGACCAAATTCAAGTTTGGCACCGATGGTTGGCGGGCCATCATAGACAGAGATTTCACACTAACTAACGTAAAAATTGTCGCTCAAGCTATAGCAGACTATATGAAGAGTCATAATTTAGATGGAAAGGGCATTATAGTAGGATACGACACGAGAAAGGGATCGCAAACTTTCGCAGAAGGTGTATGTAGGGTAATGCTTGGGAATGATATCCGTACATTTTTCACTGAAAGAGATGCACCTACGCCTGTCACGGCTTTTGAGGTTTTCCACAAAAAAGCAGGGGGGGCAGTAATGATTACCGCTTCACATAATGCGCCAGAATGGAATGGCATCAAATATATTCCAGACTATGCAGGTCCTGCTTTACCTGATATCACTGAAGAAATTACTAAAAACATTGGCCAAGTTCTTACAACTAAGAAAGTAAAGGAGACTTCTATAGATCGTGGAATAAATAGACATCTTTTCAAATCAATTGATCCCAAGTTACCGTATACCGAATTCATTGAAAAACAGATAGATCTTGAAACTATGAAGAAGGCAAAATTGAAAATTGTTTTTGATCCAATGCACGGAACAGCCAGAGGCTATCTAGATTACATCTTGCGCGATTTAGGCTGCAAGATCACAATAATTCATGATGATCTTGATCCTAATTTTGGAGGATCACGTCCAGAGCCTCTTCCAGAGTTTCTTATCGAATTAAAAGATAAAATTGCCAGCCTTAATGCGGATTTAGGTTTAGCAACTGATGGCGATGCTGATCGATTAGCTGTCTTTGATAGTGATGGGACTTATTTAGCAGCTAATCAATTATTACCCCTTTTATATGATTATCTCATAAAGAGAGGTGAGGGAGGAGGGGTCGTTCGCAGTGTATCCACAACCCATTTCGTCGATCAAATCGCCAAAAAGTATGGTTTTCCTGTGTACGAGGTGCCTGTTGGATTCAAGTATGTAGGACAATATTTACGTGAAAAGGATGTTATTATTGGTGCGGAAGAAAGTGGTGGCTTTAGTTTTAAGGGACATATATCTGAAAAAGATGGAATTT
>JAEORY010000312.1 GCA_016840645.1 Candidatus Borrarchaeota archaeon
AGATTCGCTTTAATAAAGCAGATCATAAAGGATAACCCTCTTTTCTCTGCTGAAAAAATTGTCGAGATGTTAAAAGATATGGGTGTTATAGATTGCCCATGCGCCAACTCTATCAGAAAACGATTCCCCCAGCTTAGAACATCACCATCCGAAAGGCAGAGGCAATCCTGGGCAACATTCCTTAAAAATCACGTTAAAGATATTTGGGCCATGGATTACTTTGTCACTTATGATTTAAAATTCAGACTTCTATTTGTACTTGTAATCATCAATCATTCAAACAGGAAGATTGAACACATAGCAGTGACTAAGAACCCTGATGTTGTTTGGCTAAAACAGCAGATTAGGAATGCCATGCCGTTTGATCACAAACCCAAATACTTAATCCATGACAATGATAAGGCATTTGTAAGCAAGGATTTTCAATCTTTCCTGTCATCCTTTGGCGTTTCATCCAAAAGAACAGCTTACCGCTCACCATGGCAGAACGGTATTTGTGAAAGAGCTGTTGGTATTATTAGAAATGAAATTCTACGTTTTATTATTCCATTGAGCGAAGTACATCTTCAAAAAATGCTTAATGGGTACATTCATAAATTTTACAATACCCATCGCACTCATCAGGGCATCAATTGCAAAACTCCGATACCTCATGAAAAACACAAGCTTATCACATTGAAAGAAGCTGTTCTTAACCCAACTCCTATTTTAGGCGGGTTGTATCATACATATACGAGAGCAGCTTAGTTTATTTCCAAACGATCATTTTATCAACATGTCTTCTTGTTGTTCAAAGATTTCTAAATAAGATGTCTTGCTTCAAATCTTGATGCTCGTTTTAAGAAAAATTCCGGATCTCGTTTCAAAATAGTTGTTGAAAATGATCACTAACTTCTGATTTGGTTGCATTTTCGCCAATATTTTAATTTATGAAGTCGACAGGTCCGACTGCTGTCTATAAATCGGTGTCAAAATTACCAACACGTGAGATTACTGGTGGCGTTTTACTTAATCAGAAAGTAACACCGCAGTTATTGGCAAGTAACGAGAATAAACGGAAGTTAATAATGTTAATCAAGGCCTTCTTCAATCAATTGGACGGATACCATGTTCAGTATAATGTTGTCTCAAGAGATGTATTGATTGAGGCACAAAAACAGCCGGAAAAACACAGGGATCTGATTGTAAGAATTGCTGGATATTCTGCATTTTTTAATGCTTTATCTAAAGAAACACAGGATGATATAATTGGAAGAACAGAGCAGACAGTATAGGATGGAGGGTTCTGGTGCAAAATCCGCTACACTACCCCAAGGTGCGTTTTTCGTTTTGTATCGCCTTCAGAACGACTATTAGGTAGTGTAGTGGATTGGAGCTGTTGACAAAAAGCATTTTTGATGAACAATTTAACGTTTTAATTTATTAATTATTAAATTAGGCAATAACTGCTTAAATCTAAAATATAAAACCGAGCAACCTTTACCATCCGTTTCAGATTCAAGGCTATAGCAGCCAGTAAGCATTCCTCATTTACTTGAGATATGCCACGTTTGCACGTTCGTTTAAGTTTGTGCTCTCGTTTTAGCACAGCAAAATTCCCCTCTGCCCAAATGCTCCTTAGTCGTTTAAGCCGAAGATATTCCGATGTTTCGGTTCGCTTCATATTTGCGTAGAACGCAGGATAAAATGAGCTTGCGTTGATTCTAACGGCTCCTTTATCCACCGAACATTTTCTAAATATGGGCATCCTTTGCATTCTTTTCTCAGAATTTTATATAAGCGATAATAATTCTGATATGATTTTTTATATGTCAACGGCGCTTGCAGAATGCAAAAAAAGGGCGTATGAAAAATGTAGTTTATCGGCGGGGTAATAGAATGTTAGACTCTTTTGCAAAGTTGAATACGAAAACCAATCGTGTTCACCTGTAAAGTTAGAGCAAAAAGCCCAAAACTCAATATCGCCTAAAAACCTATAATGTTTGGTTTCTTACTCAACTGGATTCTTAATATAGGCAGTGCTTCTTCCAGCACCTATTTTGATGATGACTTTGTTTTCTAATAGATTTCGTAAAGTAGTTTCAATTGTGGAAATGCTGATATCAGGACACAGTGTCGCGATTTCGGATTTGGTTAGTTTCCCAATTCTACTATTGAAAAGGCTCCGTATCCTTTCTGGTTTAGAAATTTTTCTATTCTGAGTATGCTCAACTCTGCCTTCAAACTCAACGTACGCCTTTAGAATGATCTCTAAGTAATACGTTACAAATGCTTTGTAGTCATTTTCCCCTTCGTGCCAGTTTATGGAGCTATCATACAGTGCATCATAATATGAGTCTTTTGTGCTCTCAACAATCTTTTCAACACTGATATATTTGCCAACGATGTATCCTTCTTTGTACAGAAGAAGCAACGTAAGAAGCCTACTCATTCTTCCGTTTCCATCTCCAAAAGGATGTATACAAAGAAAATCAAAAACAAACAGGCTTATAACTAAAAGCATATCAATGTTGCTTTTACTTTTAACTTCATTAAACTCTGCACACAGCTTTTCCATAGCTTCAGGTGTATCAAAAGCAGAGACTGTTTTAAACCTTAATCGACGATTCCCATCTGAATCAACTTCTTCAATATAGTTCTCTGTACTTTTCCATTGTCCACCTATTGAACTAGGCGTAAAAGAGTATAGATCCCTGTGAAGCTGCAAAATCATACTTGCTGTCAATGGAATATGTTCATAGTTTTCGTGAATGGTCTTAAGAGTTTCCCTGTAACCAACAATTTCTTGCTCTGGACGATTTCGAGGTTCTATTTCTTCTCTTATCAGTTGTTTAAAACGACTATCTGAAGTGTAGATGCCTTCAATTCGATTTGATGCGCTCGTGCTTTGGATTTTTGCTACTTCAAGCATTGCTGATAATATTTCCGGTTTGGCCTCAATATATAATTTCTGCTTTCCTTTTTGCTCATGTACTGCTGTAAGCAAACTAACTATTTCAGGTGATACTAGGTCTTCATATGCTTTACGATAATCTAAGGTTCTCATTTTTTTCAGTCCTTTCTACACAACAAGCAGTCTTTCTGCATAATTATATACCTCTTTTAGGCAGAAAACAATGCTTTTGGGCAGAAAGCGACTTTCATATTGCCTTTTACTTGTTCAGAAAGTACAAGGAAACTACTTAACAGCTTGTGCAGGAAATCCTATCCCATACTAATACTATCTTAGACTGAATCGATTAATTTCGCAAAATTATTAAACACGTCCAGTTAGAGCTTGACTAGCGACCGCCAGCAGAGTATGGTGTCACTATCACGGAGGTGGCACGTCAGTGGCTCATCGAAAAAGAAGGTTAAGAACTAAAGAACAGAAAAACTTAAAACTAGTTATAGTGGCGAAGACACCACCTGAGTTGCAGGTGGTGTCTTTTTTTGTCGCTAAACATAAAGGAGGAAATCTATGAACATAACTGGCATCGACCATGGATTTGGTTATACCAAAACCGCACATTGCAGCTTCCCATCCGGCGTAGTTGAAAGCGAATACCAACCCTACACCAACAAAGGCGTATTGAAGTTTGAAAACAAGTACTACATCTGCGGCAGCGGCAGACAGGGCTTAACCAAGAACAAAGCAGAAGATGATAACTATCTCATCCTAACGCTCGCCGCTATCGCAAAGGAGATCGAATATCGCGGCTGGGAAAGAAAACAATCCATCATTATCGCCGCTGGTCTACCCTTAACTTCATTCGGTAGAGAAAAAGAAACCTTTGAACGGTACTTGCTTTCATTGCCGACAGTTAAGTTTGAGTTTGAGGGCAAAAAGTATCGCATACACATTGCTGATGTAAAGCTGTTCCCGCAAGGCTATACTGCCATCGCTTATCAAAACAAGTTGCTCAACTGTGAACCCTCACAAATTCTTGTTGATATCGGCTCATGGACGGTGGACTGCATGATGATCAACAACGCCATCCCCGATGCAGAATCATGCCGTTCACTTGAGCTCGGTATCATCCGCTGTGTTGAGAAAACACAAGAGGAGGTTCGAAGAAGTCTTGGATTATCCATCACCGCGCCACAAGTGGAGCAAGTCCTGCTTGACAGAGAATGTAGCATTGATAAACATGTCAAAAACATCATCTTAGAACAAGGTGAAGCGTACACCAATCTGTTATTCAAAACATTATCCGAAAGCGGCTTTGATACCAGAGCCGTACCGACGCTAATTATGGGCGGCGGTGCATTGGTCGTCAAACAGTTCTTACCTCGATATAAGACGATTACGGTGATTGACGATATTCATGCCAATGCAAAAGGATATGAGATTGTGGCCAAACAGGTATTGGACGATGAAAGATGATAGCTTGAAGAATGGTTATCGGTTCTCTATCCGCTTTAACCTCAATCTACCCAACCACCAAAAGGCATGGGACAAGACCAACGTAATCCCTGCGGGTAAACGTTCTGACTACGTGGTTAAGGCCATCTTAGCTTACGATGAGCCGGATACGGAAACATTGATTAAGTCGTTACTGAGTGCCGTCACTGATGAAATCAAAGCATATATCGACAAAAGACTGGAAAGTGTATCTTTTAATGATGCTAAACCCGACAAGAAACGGCGCAGCAAGAAAAACGATGAAACGGTATCCAAAGATGTACTTGACTTTATGAAAGGACTTTAGTCATGAAGAAAATATTGATTGTTGTTCTCTTGCTCATGCTCTTTACCTATATCGCAAGAGCAGTTTCGCGTTTACTCAATAATTGATATCATTCTACCATATTTTTCATATATGATGGCAAAATATCTTAACAAAAAGTCAGAATGGTTAGTCTTTCCCACTCCCCAGAATCAAGCTTCTTAATGTTCATTTTTCAGTTGTATTTTGATTATGCAGTGTTCAGAAATGTGATTGTTTTTCTATCTATTTGGTATAATCCTCTGTGCAAGAGTCTGATTAATTCAATCTGTACCGGCACATGATTTTTGAGTCGCCTTGTTTTAAATAATTGAAAAAGGTTGGAAGCAATAAACATCAAGTATAATATGGCTTCGACCGAATTGCCGCCATGGACAAAGCAATGATCCATATTGGCATGATTTTTCAGATTGTTGAATACCTGATTTTCGATATTCCAACGCGCCTTCATTATCCTGTATATAGTCTTTATGCTCATATCCAATGCCGTTGTGACAATCAGGATCTGCGATCGTTCGCCATTGCTTTTCCGCTTAGCGAATTTGACGTAGCGTAACGGCGATTGAGCACCATCCATATGGAAGATGGATTCAAATGCTGTGATTTCATAATCGCCATCGCACCAGCATCTAGTTGACTGTTTAGTGTTT
>JAEORY010000313.1 GCA_016840645.1 Candidatus Borrarchaeota archaeon
GGAAAGCTGCAAAAAAGGCTGAGAAGGAAATAGTAGACCTCATAGAACAGGTTGGAGGGACAATTACAGGAGAACATGGGATAGGTTTGATTAAAAGCCCATTTGTTCCTGCAGAATTGGGAAATAGTTTGGACATAATGAGGGCTATTAAACAACTATTCGATCCCAATGGGATACTAAATCCAGGCAAAATGTCTTTAGATGAGTTATCATTTGAGGAACCTCCTCATTCAGCTTACTCAAAATATAAGGATGAATAACTAAAGGACGATGAGTTTATGAACGAAAGTGCGTCAAATAGTGAAGAATTGGCAAAGCTTAGAGATGAAGTAATAATATGTACAAATTGTGGATTGTGTAAAGCGGCATGCCCAATTTTTGAAGAAAACAGACGTGAACCATTCAGCGCAAGGGCTAAGATGATCTTAGCGTATTTTCTCTTATCAGACCAAATTGAATTAAACGATACGGTAGTATCGAGAATTTATCAATGCACCACATGCAAAAATTGTACATATACTTGCCTGTGTGAATTAGACGTTGCTAAAATTATCGAGAAATTACGAAAATTATTGGTAGACAGGGGACATGCAACGGAAGTATCGTCTGAACTAGTCACAAATATCGAGAAAACGCATAATCCGTTTGGGGAAGACCCTAAAGTACGTAACAACTTCCTTAAACTTGTCCAAGAAGAAGATTAGGGGTTCAAACATGTTAGTGTATTATGTGGGTTGCATGGCGACATACAGACTACCCAGTATTGCAAAGAGCACAATTGAAATTTTAAAAGAGAGTGGAATTGATTTTACTGTTCTAGGAGACAAAGAATGGTGTTGTGGTTCAGTTGCCTTACGAACTGGACACATTGATATTGCAAAAAAACTGGCACAACATAATATAGAAGAAATAAAGAAATTAGGTGCAGATCGAGTTGTTACGGCATGTGCAGGTTGTTACAGAACATTCAAAGTTGATTATCCAGAATTGCTCGGCACGGACGACTTAGGCTTTGAAGTTCTTCATGTTCCAGAATTGCTTCACGAATTAATTGAAACGGGAAAAGTGGAGCTACAACAATTAGATAAAACTGTAACGTTTCACGATCCATGCCACATTGGACGTCATATGGATCTCTATGAAATACCAAGGGTTGTTTTACAGAAGGTGCCTGGTTTGGAACTAGTTGAAATGGAACGAAATAAAGAAAATGCGCGATGCTGCGGTGCAGGCGGTGGAGTACGTTCTGCTTTCAGAGACCTTTCAAGAAATCTCGCAGATAGAAGACTAGAAGATGCCGAAGAAACCAAAGCCGAGGTCTTAACGACGGCATGCCCATTTTGCACCTACAATCTAAGAGAAGCCGTGGACCGAAATGGAACTGATATAGAGATGCTTGATCTTCCTGAATTATTTGTGAGACTCATTAAAAAAAAGAGTCGTGAATAAGCATGTATTAACTATAACGACAAATCTCTATTTTGCTAAAAGGAAATCTCTGTTCCTATGTTCTTCTTTTTTGCCGCCAGATATGCATGTTTTGCGGCGCTTGCATCCTGAATTGCCATGCCAACCGATTTGAAAAATGTGATTTCGTCCTCTGAAGTTCTTCCTGGTTTTTTTCCGATAACAAGATCGCCTAATTCCGCGTATATATGCTCTTTTGTTATATCCCCATTCTTTAATGGTATAATAAGGTCTCCTGCTTCACTAAACGATGCTTCAAACGAATCAACGACTACCTTTGCCTTTTTTACGGTGGTAACGTCCACTTCTTGCATCTCAGGAGTATACGATCCAATGCCGTTAATATGCGTACCTTGCTTAATCCAATCACCAGAAAATGTAGGAGTTTTCGACCATGTAGCTGTCAGAACTACATCTGCATCTTCTACAGCTTCTTTGTTGCTCGTTGCAACGCTTACAGGAATGTTCAATTTTTCACTCATCTGTTTTGCAAAAGCCTCTTGCCTCTCTATTGGGTCTATAGAATAGATTTTTGCTTCTTCTATAGGTCGTACTTCACATACCGCCCACAATTGAGTTGCTGCTTGAACTCCTGCGCCAATAAGGCCCACTTTTTTCGCCTCTTCTCGTGCTAAGTATTTAGTAGCAACCCCACTAACGCCTCCTGTACGCATAGCTGTGAGATAACCTCCATCCATAATGCTAAGAATTTGTCCAGTTTTTGGATCAATTAAGAGAACCGCAGCATGAATTGTTGGGAGATTGTAGAGTTGTGGATTATTTTTAAATACAGATACAACCTTACAGCTCATAGCCTCCATTTGTTCTAAATATGCTGGCATAAAAAGAACAATACCTTCCTCTTTTTCAACTTCTATTGGAACTCTTAGTGGAACTTTTGCAGTTTTCCTCGCAAACTCATCAAAAGCTTGTTCAACTACATTAATAGCATCACTCATTGTTAAAACGGACTCTAAATCTGAACGAGAAAGGAATAGCACCATTTTTCTAACCTCATATTGCCGTATGTTGGCAATATGTATGATTTTCATTAAATAAATGATTGTGCTCTATATGTAGCTGTTTTCTATTCGGCTCGTGAAGGAATAACAAATCAGCTATCCGACAAAATGCGATAGATTTCAATGTAAATTGACAGAAACACGTTTTCACTTATACTCTACCCTCACTCTTGGTTTAAATTTGTGAATGTAATAGGATATAATGTTGAAACTCAATAAACTAGAGGATTAAAAATGTCAGACGAAGAGTTAAAAAACAAGGTAAAGGAACTCTCTGGCAAATGGAAAGAAAGTAGAGATTATCAATATATTCAAGAGGCACTACGTGCTGCTAAGCAGATCAAAGATAATAAAGTCCAGGTGTTTTTAGCAATATTACACGATATTGCCGAAGTATGTGCCGAGTGTTGAGACCTGTTAGTACAAATTTGTTACATATTTCATTTTTTCTGTTTTTTCTGCATCAGACTTTCAAAAATGGATACATTAAAAAACATCCTTTTAGAAGGGCAGAAGTTGTGGAATCATAGGAATATAGACCGTTAATATTTGCACCCAGAGGGTAGCTGTGTTAAAGGCACCTGTATTGAATTTGAACCACAGACAGAAGGCATATACTAAGACCGTTATAGCTAAAAATGCAATTTCTCTTGCATGAATTCCTACATCTTCCATGAAAGTACGCTTTTCGGGAGCTCCAAACCCTCGACTTTCGATTGCGATTTCTAAATCATTTGCTTGCCGCAAGAGTATAAGCACTAGGGGCGTCGTAATTGGTATGTAAGCACTAATTGCTTTTTTGATGAAATTCATTTTATCGATATTGAACGCACGAAGTTTTTGTGCCTCTACGATTCGACTCCATGTGGCGTCCACCATTGGTACGAACCGAATCGCAGTGACGAGCATAAATGCAAAACTAAAAGGAACTTTAATCTTTGTAAGCCCATCTAATAATTTGGATGGCGAAGTGGTCATTATTAAGAGCGGAAGCGCGCATACAGCGGTAATGACACGAACAACAATCATTATTCCGAAGAGGAATCCTTCTAATGTAAAGACGCCTAAGTCAGCACCGCCAGCAATTTGGTAACTCCATGGTAATTTGAAGAGTGGAGTCTGTGATTCTCCTAAGCCTACGCGCGCGTACATGAATCCCTGAATGACGATAATAAAGATACAAACAAATAGGAAAAGTCTGAAAACTTTAGCAAGATATCTTAACCTGATTTTGCCGAACTGCCATAAAAACAATGTATATACAAGCCAGACCAACAGCATCAGTATATCTGCTGTTCGTGTGACAATTAAGACTAAGGGGAGTGTGAGTAACACATAAATCAGTTTTGCAATAGGACTCATTCTGTGCATGAGTGAATCTGCTTTTATATATTCGATTGTCATTGATTCCGTATCTCCCTTCTAGGATAAAATATGAATCATATCTTCAACAGAAAGCACATCTTGAGGAATATTATATTCTTGCAAAGCGGATGCTAATTGTGTCATTTGTGGAGGCTTCAGAAACGCCCGCTTTAATACATCTTTCTGATAAAAAACATCTCTTGTGGGACCATCGGCAATTATCTCTCCATCTGCCATGACTATTAGTCTCTTAGCGAATCTCGCCACGAGTTCCATATCATGTGTAATCATAATTACAGTTTTCAATAAGCCTTTATCAAACAAGTCTTTGGCTAAATCCGCAAGTAAGTATCGTCCCCAATAATCTTGCGCTGTTGTCGGTTCATCCATAATCAGTATTTCTGGTCTCATTGCTAAGACCGTAGCTACCGCTAACTTGCGCCGATCACCGAACGACAATCGGAATGGAAATGTGTTATATTCCTTTTCAAGACCCACAACTCGTAATGCATCTAGAACACGGTCTTCTATCTCTTCATCTGGTACCCCAATATTTTTTAAACCGAAACGGATTTCTTTGTCTGCCGAAATAGTGAATAATTGATAATCTGGATTCTGAAGTACCATTCCTACTTTTTTTGCTACGTCACTAACATCAAGTTTACTAAGGTCTTCGCCTCTGAAGAATGCGTTTCCTTCTGTTGCTTGTAAAATACCAACAAAATTCTTAACCAAAGTGGTCTTTCCGCTTCCATTTTGACCAATTATGCCCACAAATTCGCCTTCATAGATTTTCAGATTGATGTTTTTTAACGCCTTAATATGTTTATAACCTTTGTAAGAATAGCTTAAATTTTCAGTAATTAAAATAGGTTCTCCTAATTCCTTTTTTCCATCACCAGGTAACGCTTTTTTGACAGAAAGTTTTCTATCTTTAAAAAGGGCTTCTATTTTTCCTATTCCTCGATAGAGAGAAATTTGAGGTTCTACTTGAAATCTCTCTTGTAATTTTAGGAATAATTGCGAGATATCAGGCGGACGAACACCGTTTTCTTCAATTATTTTTGTGCGATTGAGGACTTCATCTGTTGGTCCGTAGTCAATACTCTTACCATCTCTTAAAATTAATATTTTGTCTGCAAGATCTATGATTTCTTCTGTTTTATGAGTAATCATGATTGTTGTAACTTTACCTTCTTTTTTTAACTGTTGAATTGCATCAAGCACTTCGACAGTGCCGAGTGGGTCTAATTGTGATGTAGGCTCGTCCAAAACCAATAAGCGGGGCTGCATGCACCACGTTGCAGCAAGAGCAACTCTCTGTTTTTGTCCACCAGAAAGTTCTTGAGGTGTTCTATCTTCAAATCCTGCAAGACCAACGATTTCTAGAGCATTTTTTGTACGCATAAGTATCTCTTCTTTTGGCACACCAAAGTTAGCTGGCCCAAAAGCAAGTTCCATGTCCACCCCCGGCATGAGTAATTGAGTCTCTGGGTCTTGAAGA
>JAEORY010000314.1 GCA_016840645.1 Candidatus Borrarchaeota archaeon
AGCAGAGGTTACACCTGTTGATCCATCACTTTTTGACTTGTTTTCCTTCCCTTTAGAAAACAATAGTAAAGGATCTCAAGCTCTAAACTCAATCTCAGACGCGGTTATTTCTAAAAAACTTGCTAAGAAGCTATTTAGCAATGAACAACCTGTAGGAAAGTCTCTTAGAATCCATGAAATGGGAGACTTTTTGATAACTGGAGTTTTGAGGGAAATACCTGCTAATTCAAGTCAAGATTTTGACGTTCTTGTGGACATCAATAATACCCCAATCAAGGCTAATTTTACATCCTGGGGAGCATTTATGGTTGAGACATACATTCAGCTTCAAAAGAATTATGCTCCAGTAAGATTAGAAAATCAGTTTTCTGACATAGTAAAGGAGCATTTTCCTGAAAGATTTCTAAGACGGACCAGCTATAGTTTTTACCTTCAGCCTTTAAAGGATGTCTACCTTAATAGACAAAATATTCCCGGAATAGCGGCTGCAGGGAGTATGCCCTATATCTATATACTGTCGGGGATCGCATTAGTCATTGCCTTTATAGCCTGCATCAATTTCATGAATCTATCCATAATCAGCTCCTCAGGCAGGGCTAAGGAAATCGGCATGAGAAAGACATTAGGAGCTGTGCGTAGTCAAATTATCAAACAATTTATGACAGAAGCGTTCTTATTTAGCCTTTTGGCCCTTATAGTCGGTATTGTATTTGCCAGGATGTTTCTCCCTACATTTTCCCTGTTATTGGATAAAAATATTGAATTAAATACTATTTTACACCCGATAATGTTTTTAAATATCTTTTGTATACTTTTGCTCTTCACAGTGCTATCAGGTGGATATCCATCTTTTTTTCTTTCTCATTTCAATTTTAACGAAATCCAGAGGATTGGAGTTAAAGTAGGCCGGAATAGTATCGTCCTGCGTAAAATTCTGGTTATTATCCAGTTTTCTCTTTCTCTAATATTCATCATAGCGACTGTTGCCATGCGGTCGCAATTGGAATTTCTTAAAACGAGAGACTTAGGATTTGATGAAGAGCATGTTGTTGCCATTCCATATCCGAGAGAGAAAAACCCCCTATGGCTTGACACTCTTAAAACAGAACTTCTTAAAAATCCTAATATTGTTAGTGTGTCAGGCTGTCTATCCTATCCTGGTTATCGATTTTTTTCAGGAGCTCCGGTTGAGATAAAAGATTTAGATGGTAGCGAAAAGATACAGTCTATTATTGAGACAGTTGATGAGTCGTATATATCTACATTAGGTATTGAAATTTCTGAAGGGAGAAATTTTTCTAAGGAGTTTTCTACTGATTTTAATGAAGCTGTAATAGTCAATGAAAAGTTTATCAAAAGTGCTGGATTAAAATCTCCTATAGGAATAGAAATGATTACTCGTTTTAGGAAGTTTCCCAAAGGAATAATAATAGGTGTCGTCAAAAATTTTCACCTGAAATCGCTTTTACATGAAATAGAGCCTGTAATGTTTGTTATGAATCCCATTTTTGGATATGGCAATGTGTTGGTAAGGATAAGATCCAATCAAATTCAGGACGGTCTTGGTTACATAAAAAATCAATGGAATGAATTGGCACCTGGAGAACCATTTGAATATCATTTCTTAGATAGCGAGTTTGAAAAGCATTATCATCTTGAAAGGCGTTGGAGCATGATTGCTTTCTATGCATCGCTCCTGGCGATTTTTATTGCCTCCCTTGGAATGTTTGGATTAGTGGGATTAATAACAGTGCAGCGGACAAAAGAGATAGGGATTCGGAAAGTTTTAGGGGCGTCATTATCAAATATAGTCAAATTATTAACGCGAGAATTTACTACCTTGATATTAATCTCAAATTTGATAGCTTGGCCTGTTGCATATCTGATTGTGAGGAGATGGCTGCAGGATTATCCCTACAGGATCAGCCTTGGAGTAGGCATATTTCTTATTGCAAGTGTAATAGCAATATTGATTGCATTATTTTCTACATCGATTCAAGCGGTAAAAGCCGCTCTTGCTGATCCAGTAGAAGCTTTGAGACATGAATAACTCGTCGTTCCATTCTGGAAGTTAAAGTGTTGTGAGGGAAGGCCGGTTGGGAGCTAGATCCCCAAATGCCCCGGCTTCCCTGGATTGAAAAAGGACGCTGTTCTAATTTAATAACTTGTGATTAAGATGGTTTAAACTATTAGTTTCATCATAAAGCAAAAATAATTCCCTGCCCTCGGATCTTAATTTATAGCCTAATCATGCCAATTTTATAAATATAAAAGTTATATAAGTGCTTGAAAATAAATAAAAAACTCTTGACTTTTATAATTAAAAAACATAAAATAATAATGTAAGTTGTTGATAATGAATGAGTTGAGGAGAATTAAAAATGACAAAAGAAGGTCGAGGAAGAGGAAGGCCACCTGGAACAACAAAGCCAGAAGCCAAATATCTTTCTCAGAAACAATGGATTGCGTTTCAAGAAACGATTAAAAAAAATCCCATGACTGATTTTCTGTTCAATCTGATGATGGTAACTGCCGCTCGTGTTGGAGAGATATCAAACTTGAAGCTTGAAGACATCCGATTAGATGAGCGCCCGCCAAAAGCTGTCATCAGAGGTCTTAAGGGAGGATATACGAACTCCTATCCCCTATCAGCTTCTGTAATACAAAAATATAGAAGATGGCTTCGGAAAAGAGAAAAACTAGCAGCGGCTGAGACAAGCGATTTTCTGTTTATAACGAAGCTGACAGAACCAGGGCGAGGAATCAGCCGAGATAATATCCAGTTACTTTTCAAACTATATGCCAAGAAGGCAGAATTACCAGAAAATTTTTCATGTCATTCAGTAAGGCACTTTGGGGCCATACAGCTTGCTAAAGCAAACTTCTCAGTTTCAGCCATACAGGCACACTTACGGCAAAAGAGTCCGAATTCAGCACTAGAATATATAGAATTTATCGGCCGGGATCGGGAAGTTGCTATTCAAGAGAATATGGGCGTTCTGAGCAGGTTTGTGAGATGAAAAAAGATAAAGAAAAAACTGATAAAGAATTCTGGTCTGAATTATATGGCCGTGAGCTTACCGACGAGGATATGAGAGAAATGAGAGAGAATGTCACTCGTTTATTTGAGTTTTTTAGAAAAACCATACGCCAATCAAAAGAGGACAAGGGTGACACGGAGGCGTGATGGTTCTTGACAGATTTTTGTTTTAGGGGTACGATAAGAATGCAAGCAACCGCACGGCTTAAGCCCCCCAGCGTCCAATCAAATCCCAATTTGTCTATCGGGTGTTCTCTTTTCAAATAGACTCCCCGATAGGAAGGAAGGTAAAAATATGATTAATGAAGCGATGGCAAAGAAGGCAATTATCCTTGCCCGAGTCTCTACAGAAGAACAGGCGAAAGATACTCATTTTTCAATCCCAGCACAACTGAGGAATTTGAGAGAGTATGTGGCAAAGGGTGGAAAATTTGGCACAATTAAAGAAAAGATAGATGAGTACGAACTGGAAGAAAGTGCTTTCAAGGGGAACCGTCCAAGATTTACAAAAATCATTGAGAAGATAAAGGGCTTCAGTGAACCTATTGCTCTTGTTTTCGATAATATTGACCGATTCAGCCGTCAAACAAAAAGTGAATCACTAATTGAGATTGAAACATTAAGATTAAAAGGTATGGTTGAGTTGCACTCTGTAACAACAGGTCTGGTGATACATCGTAACAGCCCAGCGAATGACCTTATGGTTTGGAACATACTCTTGGCTGTGGCTGAGGGTCGGTCTCGAGAGATTAGTGAGAAGGTCAAGGCTTCAATTAGAGAAAAATTAGCGCAAGGTATTTTTCCAGGAGGGATGACTCCCAACGGCTATGAGAATGTAAGAAAAGAAATTATTCCAGGAAAAATCATTAAAGAAATTCAGATTGACCATGAGCGAGCGAAATTCGTTAAACGGTGCTGGAGGCTCTTTGCAACTGGAAAATATAGTGAAGAAAGCCTAGCCAAGATGTTGCGGAAGCAAGGCTTTTACACCAAGACAAAAAAAGTCAGTGTGAACGGCAAGCTGGTTAATACAGAGCCAAAACTTGTGACCAAGAGTGATATTGCAGCGCTTCTTAAGAATCCTTTTTACACAGGGAAATTTTATTATCGAAATCCCGATACAGGAGAGCGTGAACTTTGGCCAAAAGAGGGTTTGGCTAAAAATTATGAGCCGTTGATTAGTTGGGAGCTATATGAGCAAGTCCAAAAAATACTCGAGAAAAATAACAGTCGTTCTGCTGGCTATAAGAAAAATGATTTTGTATTCAGGGGACTTGTTACTTGTGGCTATTGTGGTTGTTTTATGACGCCAGAAGAGTTTCGTAGGACATATAAAAATCCGAACAGCCCAGGTGCTAACAGAGTTCATTATAGGTGTACAAATGGTCGAAAATATAAAGACCCTGATTGGTACAAGAAAAAATTTGGGACTGATTATGATGCGGTATTCGTTGCGAAGAAAGGGAAGAATAAAGGACAAAAAGTTTATCCTTGCCCACAGCGTTCGTGGGAGGAGAAGGAGATTGAAGAGGCTATCTTGACGGAGCTTGAGATCATCAATTATGGGGAAGACGTTTTTGACTTGTTACGAGCAGTGCTGGAGCGAGACTATGAGGAAAGGACTGAGTTTTCTCAAGACCAGATAAAAGCATCCAAAGCCCAATATACTAAAAATGAAGACCTGATTAAGGCAATGGTGAGAAATATTGCCATCGAGCAAGACCTTGATTTAAGAGAGGAATTTCGGAAGCAGTATCAGGAGCTGAAATCCAGGCAGGCTGAGTTGAAAGAAGAAATTGAGCTACTGGAGCAGGCCATAGAAGTGGATACAGATGAGATAGTCGAGACTTTAGTTTTGTGCTGTAATCTAGGGAAACAGTTTGAGAAGCTTGACGAGGAACGCAAGAGAGATTTGGTCTCTTTTTGTTTTAGTGAGATAAAGGTCCAAAGAGGCCAAGTTGGGTTTAAAAAATGTAAGACAAAGCTAAGAAATGTTCATGGTGTCCATCTGGTTTGGAATGAACCTTTTAAAACTCTTTTAGAAATTAATTTTGATGAGTTTATTCGAGAGTTAGATAGAAATCAAGGTAAAGCAGGAATAATCACTAAAGAAAAAGAAATGGAAGCATCTCCAAATCCGTGATAACAGGAAACACAATAGGTCAGACTGAGTGCATCGAAAATACGCAGGCTTTGCCCAAACGAAATCAGCCCCTCTATTCTGTGAAGGCTTTTGGGTGAAAAAAACCGTTTGAAGGCGGAGCGGGCACGGTTCCTCTCTGCAGGAGAGGAGA
>JAEORY010000315.1 GCA_016840645.1 Candidatus Borrarchaeota archaeon
ATCTCCAACGATTTCACTCTGGAACTCTCACCAGTACTCAACTGGGGGATCGGTTTCGAGCAGATCTTTTCAGAAAGATTAACCATGTATGCAAGCTTCATAAGGGATGGATCAGCTCTCTCGACGACCTCCGATTCAAGACTGGCCCTCAGCTCCTACGACCTCTATCATCTCTCCTGGGGAAGCGCCTTCTCCGTATTCGACTTTCACATCACCTTCGGCCTGGGTTTCGGATTTGGAAGCACGACCGACTACCTGTATTCCCCCATCGGTGGTCTTGAAGAGGACAATTTCCCGGATGTTGAACCCTCGCAGGCAACCTACAAGTACAGACGTCTTCTTGCCCTGGTTGGCTTTGCCTTTGACTTCTGATTGAGGCACCATTTTTGTTAAATCGTTACAATAGTGTTACAATTTGTTTTTTATAAAGATCATGATGTAGGATTTATTCGGAATGTGATGTAACCTTTATTTCAAAGCACTTATAAATTCATCTACAGATACCTTCGCTTGTCTCAAGATACCACGCAGCGTACCAATTGCTATCTCTTTATGTAAGGGTACTACACAACCTATGTCCCCCTGAGTAGTCTTCTTCTTCAAAATGACATGGCTTCCCTTTTGCCTGATTTGAACAAATCCCAATTTTTCTAACGCCCGAACAGTCTCCTGCCCGGATACACGATACAACTTAGGCATGAATTGCCACCTCGAAGGTGGTCAATATTGGTCGGGGAGTATCATTAGTAGGAAACTCTTCCAGATAAAGTTCCGTGGCTTCTTTGAGGTTTGCTATTGCTTCTTCAATAGTTGATCCTTGACTTACAGTTCCTACTTCCGGACATTCTGCAACATATAGATCATCTTCGAAGTGAAGCAATGCTGATAATGTTTTTGAAATCATTTAGGACTCCGTAATCTCAATATATCCTCCTGTATTGTTCATTACAAGTTTAATTATTTATCAACTAGTTTAATAATTCACTAAGTTTTCGCTAAATTTTTACAATAGTGTTACAATCTATTGCCATGTTCATAATACAAATTGAGTTAGCATTTAGATTAGCTAACGATTTGCTTATTACAGTATGAGTTATTCGGGAACAACGGGAACCTTAACAGAACATTGATATTTATTTAAATATCCAAGATAGCCATTCCAGAGAAGCAGCCAGTTTTTACATATTACTGTATTACGCAGGTAGAAATGTAATACTTGAACCGTTATCAGCACGTATCACCCTGGACTCACCGTCCGTAATAATTGAAGTTCCTGTGGTAGAGAAAAACGTTCCAGCTATTACAACTCCAACTTCTCCATATTTAGAGATCGTAATCGAACAATCAGCCGCAGAACTATGTTCGCTGTATTGGTCTGGAACAATACATAATGCTCAGAGGGTTGGTCATAAAATGGTGAATCACAAATAGCGGTTGCTTCACATAAAGCTAAACGCTTTGCATTTTAAAAAGCTCGAATCGCACGTACCCGGTAATAATCGTAGTCTTTTTTACTTTGAGTCTGTGAGCCATTGTCTAAATACTGTATATATGCGGAATCCGCAACTAACTCAGTCGAACTCCAATAGGGAGTAAAACTATTAAATCCACCAAGGTTATGCTGACTGAGGTTTACATAGAGCAAATTTAACTCGTCTCTCGGCGGCACTCCAGCACCCGATGCTATTATTGATGTCAATTTCATGTCAATATTTGTTGATGAAGTAAATGATGTGCTATATGCGGGTAAGTATTATCAAGAGAACAACACTATATATGTATTTGAAAATGCGAGCACCTATACAACAGGCACAATGCAGGGTACTTATGATCCGGATACAGACTCTGTCGCCCGTATCAATGTTGAGACCATATCTCTGATGGTCGATTCCAATGACAACTTGTATGCATGGCCTGACTCTGCAGACCATGTGAAGATCTACTATAATGCGAATACTCTCACCGGCGATATTTTAGGACCAGATAAAACATTATACGGATTGGTTAATAATGGATACGGCATGGATTTCCTCCCTTATTAAGTAACCAGAGGACAGGTTGGTTCTTCATGATCACACCTACTAAGCAAAATTATGTCCAACCTTTGAGTTTTCGTCTAGAATATCTTGCTACACTCTCTCATCGGCTATCCATGCATCTGGTAAGATATCATTGTTAATCGAGCACTACAGTGTATATGAAAACCTTGAAAAGAAAGCATTCCTTTGCCACAAATGTGTCTTATTATCATATTATCATAATAATAAGTGACATAACTAACGAGAGGTAATGTTTTCTTGGGGAAAAAGAAAGATCCGGAAATCAAGAGGCCTCATTGGATAATCGGTGAAATCGATATTGAGGATAGAAAGATACCTGCCGTTTCCACAGATCTCAGTTTCCGGGATCAAATGGGGAGAGTGCGTTCGAGATTGGGTTCCTTCAGGATGAGGTATAAGGTGAATCCCTCTCTTTACGCAGTTGGAGAACCAGATGAAGATTCACCTGTCTTCATCTCAGCAAATTACAAACTAAGCTTTGATCTTCTCAGGTGCAACCTTAAAGGAATAGACGCATTTATTCTCGTGCTGGACACAAAAGGAATCAATGTGTGGTGTGCAGCAGGCAAGGGAACATTTGGCACAGAGGAGCTGATCACCCGTATTCGAGGAACAGGACTTAGCAACATCGTACGGCACAAACGGATAGTTATTCCTCAACTCGGCGCACCGGGCATTCAGGCCCATACAGTTCATAAAAGCACAGGCTTCCGGGTGTCGTACGGACCTATATATGCGAAGGATATCTCCCAATACATGAAAAACGGCTACAGTGCGACACAGAATATGCGAACAGTACAATTTAACTTCATGGATAGGTTGGTTCTTACGCCCATTGAGACCTTACAGATGTGGAAACCATTTTTGTTCTACGTTCTTGCGATGTTTCTGCTCTTTGGCTTACAGCCATCGGGTATACTTTTCAAAGATGCTTTGAAAGGTGGATATGACTTTGTTCTACTTGGTGCAGTCTCGATTTTGTCAGGTGCGTTTCTTGCACCGATCGGCATCCCTCTGATTCCTTTCAAGGCATTTTCACTCAAGGGTCTGGTTAGTGGCCTTGTTGTTGTGGCGGCTTATTATTTCTTGTTTATCGGAGGAAGCAACCAGGAATTATTAAAAAAAGCCATCATTTTTTTAACATTTCCCGTTCTAAGTTCATATATTACCCTTAATTTTACAGGTGCTACGCCGTACACCAGCATATCTGGTGTAAAGAAGGAATTGAAATACGCTCTTCCTTGTTATATTGTGGTGGGCGCAGTCTCAACCGTGCTTTTCATACTTTACAAATTGAAGCTTCTGGAGCTTATATGACAGTTACAAGGACCTTTCTGAAATATATTCCAAATGTGGTGAGTTTGAAGCTGGATATCGGTCGTTGTACAGGGTGCAGAAGATGTGTCGAGGTATGCCCGCGGGCAGTTCTGAGAATGGAAAATAAAAAAGTGATGATTATTGATAGAAACCTGTGCATTGAATGCGGCGCCTGTGCAAATAACTGCGAGCCTGGAGCAATCAGTGTACATGAAGGAGTTGGGTGTGCGACGGCAATCATAAATGGAATGTTGACAGGAACTGAGCCGACCTGTGGTTGTTCAGAATCAAAACCAGAAACGAACACTTCCCCTGAGAAATCCTGTTGTTAAGCATTCTCAATAGGTATCCAGCCCCATAGTGTTTTAACCAACCCCCATACTTTGGTCCACTTCGAGAGTTAATCTCGAAGTGTAGGTGTGAGGACAAAGCCATCTTAGGTATGTGATATATCGAATAAACCATCGAATAAATGAAACAAAACTTGTGTTTCTCTTTTAATATTTAGAGTTATCTAAAACAGGTTTATGTTAAATCGTAACAATAAGTATTTTTAAGCCATCTCTATCAGGTTTGGCCATCTCTTTGCAATCCCCTGCGAAAGGCTTCAAGGTGATTTTTTGAAGCAGCCATCAATCGTTCAAAAACATCTCGAACATCTTCCGGTAAATCTTCCTCAAGGAACACCTCATACATGGCAATATTATCCAGCTCTGCCTGTACTCCAATTTCAAGGGCTGTCTTGATGTTCTCCGGAAGAATAACGTGATCAGACGCGTTGTCCTCTGGGATTTTAAAACCATACTGTTCGAAAAGGGGAACAAGCCACGAGATATGCCTTTCTTCTGAACGAATTATATTGCTGAAAGGCCTTATGGATCCGTACTCTTTCAGGATGGCCTCATATTCCGCCCTGGCAAGATACTCGTCCTGAATGGCATATGTAAGCATGTTCTCAAGCATCAGGTTTTCTGCGGAAAGTGCACCTCGTGCACCAAAATCTTCTGCCAGAAGAGTTCCTGTGCTGAGCAAAGTCAAGGTTACGATAATTAAAATGAGCTTTTTCATCTGTTTTGCCTCCTCAATTTTATTATACTGATACGTTAATGCTCATATTTGTTTACATTTTCAATATTTTGCGAAGAACAGATTAACTTTTATATCCATCAACCTTTTTTGAGGTATTTGGAAAGCTCCATCTTCACTGTATGCATGGTTATCGATTCGTCTATCTCTTCGAGATCATAGATTTTTGTGGAATCCGGTACCTGTGGTGGAATCCCCAGGAGCGTGAAAACAGTCTCCATCTCCATATCAAACCCAGTTGCCAGATCCCTGAGTGTCATCGAGCCCTTGAGTTCATTCATGACCAGTGTACCTCGCTCAATAACAGCCTTATTGGATGTGTTATACCAACCCCCTGCATGGGCGATGAGAATGGGTGTAGCAAAGAGCACCACTATGAGTAAGGCAGTCACCAGACCATCTCGTAATTTAAGCATTGGTTTAACTGGCAGTGAGAAGGTGAGAGCACCTTCCCGACGACATGCTGTCAGACAGCTGCCGCACCTGTTGCAGCGGGTATCAAGTACAGCTTTTTTATCGGTGAAATCGATTCCCATGGGACAGGCTTTTGTACATGCTGTGCATGAGTTGCATAGTTCACTGTTTCTTCGTATCTTCCACGGGGAAATAAGCTGCACAATCCCCAACAATGCGCCGAAGGGACAGAGCCACCTGCACCAGGGCCTTTCGACAAAGAGAGAGAGCAGAAGAATTATTCCGAGTACACCAATGCCGCCGAGGAAAAGATCCCCTGACCAGAAATGAAAGAGGGCGTAGTAGGGATCAACTTTCTGGAAAACTAGCGTTATCATTCGAGTGGATTGTACAAGAATCGCCAAAAGCACACCATA
>JAEORY010000316.1 GCA_016840645.1 Candidatus Borrarchaeota archaeon
TGCTTTAACTCCCTCAGGGGTCAAATTGTCCTTTGCAGCAAGTAGTAATGCAGCAGCTCCAGCTACCATAGGTGTAGAAAAACTTGTTCCACTCCAGGTAATATAATCTGATGAAGTAATCTTACTTGATGCTGTAGAAGTAATTTGATACCCAGGTGCCACAATATCTGGATCGCTCCTACCATCAGGCGCAACGCCTTTGCTACTAAAAGAAGCTACATCTAAATCTCCAACTGTAGCACCAACAGAAATCGCTTTTGAGGCAATGGAGGGAGTCATGGCGGTCAGATATCCCAATTCGCCATCATTTCCAACTGCAGCACAAACAATAACTCCGTTTTCTACGGCTGTATTTACTGCTTGTGCAAGCGGATCATTTGGAGACCCTGGTGCGCCTAGGCTTAAACAAATTATATCTGATTTATCTGAAGCCCATTCGATCGCTTCAATTACATCAGACACCGTTCCTGCGCCAGTCTTATCCAAAGCCTTTGAATTGACCAGTGATGCTCCGGGAGCAATTCCTTTATAATTCCCAGATGATGCTGTACCAGTTCCCGCTACAATCCCCGCTACATGGGTACCATGACCATCATAATCTTGTGTATCTTCTCCTTGAACAAAGGATTTTGCCGCTTTTACCTTTCCAGATAAATCTGGGTGCGTAGAATCAATTCCGGTATCAACTATAGCAATTGTAACACCAGTACCATCGAATCCTTGTGCCCAAACTTCATCAGCACCAATTAAACCTGTGCTTTCATCAAGATATGAATCGATTTGAGAATCAATTATTCTATCAGCACTTTTTAGAGCAGTTATTTTCTTATCTTCCCAAATACCACTCACAAGATTGTTTTCTGCAAGACGGGGGACAATATTTACTGGAGCGTTGACAAGCACAGCATCAATTATTTCAAAGTCATATTTTACATCTAGTTTGGCAAAATCATCACCAAGTATCTGTTTCAGTATTTGCTTAGGTTTTGTGTGTGAATTATCTCCACCAAAGGTAATGATTAAATCGATCGATTTATCTGCATCATTTTCTAGCATTGTTAAGAGAGAATCATCGATTATCGGCATAGAAGAGTGGTCATATATACTTTGACTATTTGCTATACTTTTAGGAGGAAGCGTTGAAAATTGATATTCAGATTGAAAGGGAAATATGATGATAAAGCTTAAAAGAATGAGTATAATTAGAGAAGAACCTAGAAAATCTTTTTTCAAGCATATCATGTGAATACCTCTTTGATCTTCTTTATTTGATACTCTAAATACTGAATTATATATTTGTACGATATACTGACAACACTTAAAAAACAGAAATGCCAAAGGTTTTAGAAGTTTACCTAGGCTTAAATAATGCAATAATGTAAGTTGATGATATCAAAAATATTGCGCTATCAGAATACATCTAAATCATTGCAAAACACGGAGGAATGCCTATATGTCCCAAAGAGACAGCAATATATACATCGGGCGCAAGCCTGTAATGAACTACGTCCTTGCAGTCGTCACTCAACTCAATCAAGGATCTGACTTCTGTACGCTTAAAGCTAGGGGTCGATCTATATCGACAGCAGTAGATGTAGCCGAGATCGTGAGACAGCGTTTTATGAAAGACATCGTTTTTGTCGATAAGATCGAGATTGATAGTGAGGAGTTAGCCGAAGAAGGTGGTAGAACTCGCAGCGTAAGTACTATGGAAATTACGCTTGTTAAGAAGAAGTAAAAAACTCAAAAATACCTTAATACACAATAAAAAAACAAACATGTTTGAGAACGGAGGAATGTCCATATGTCCGGAAGAGACAACAACATATACATTGGCAGGAAGCCTGTAATGAACTATGTCCTTGCAGTCGTAACTCAGCTCAATCAAGGTTCTGACTCATGCATCCTTAAGGCGAGAGGAAGGAGTATCTCCACGGCTGTCGATGTGGCCGAGATCGTTCGACAACGCTTTATGAAGGATATTGTCGATGTAGAAAAAATCGAGATTGATAGTGAGGAGTTAGCCGAAGAAGGTGGTAGAACTCGCAGCGTAAGTACTATAGAAATTACGTTGAAAAAGAAATAAGAAGACGCCAATAAGCATGGCCTTCTTAAATACATTAAAAATGCATACTAAAATAAACAAACACTTTAGAAATCGGAGGAATGTCCATATGTCCGGAAGAGACAACAACATATACATTGGCAGGAAGCCTGTAATGAACTATGTCCTTGCAGTCGTAACTCAGCTCAATCAAGGCTCTGACTCATGCATCCTCAAAGCGAGAGGAAGGAGCATCTCCACGGCTGTTGATGTGGCCGAGATCGTTCGACAACGCTTTATGAAGGATATTGTCGATGTAGAAAAAATCGAGATTGATAGTGAGGAGTTAGCCGAAGAAGGGGGAAGAACACGCAGCGTAAGTACAATCGAGATCACATTGAAAAAGAAATAAAGACACCAGTAAGCATGGCGCCCCATTTTTTCCACGTTAAGTGAAGTGCGTCGAACCTATTGGCAGTAACTTAACTAAACTATCTATCTTATACAATAAAAGCTAATTCATTTTCTTTTTTCTAACAAAATAAAATGTGTAGAATTTTCTCACAAGATTTAAAATAACTTTTTGACTCCATGGATATTGTAAAGAGCATATTAAATGCTTTAGTTCTTATGTCGCTATTTTCTAGAGATAAAAATCTAAATTCTCATTTCTTAGCAGAGGTTATATGTGTAATTAAAGAAAAAATGATAAGACTACTTGGATGTAGAGTATGTGTCACAAAGCAACGTAAAAAAGGTTCTTCCTTTAGAAGTTAAAAGATCACTCTCGACAGATAAAATCCTTCCAGGCAATACCATCAATGTACAAATCTTGGTTACAAACACAACACAGCATCCCATAGAATCGCTTTATATCACTGAGGGAGATATCCAACCCGCTCATGAGGTTGAAATTTTCCCAGTTACAGAAATTGACTCTATGCAATTCATTCATCAAGGTATTACTCCCCCCACGAAACAACATTCTTTTCAGTATTCAATTACTCTTCATCCATATTCGACTTGTGAACATGTTTCAATAGGTGATATGCAGGTAAACTTTTCTGTAAATAGATTGCCAACTCAAATGACAGTCCCTGGGGCAACGATAACTGTAGAAAGCATACCAATCGAAGAACTTGAAATATCTGAGGGATATTATTCGTGTCCAAATTGTGGAGAATACCTTGAGCTTGATACTGTACTATGTACGCACTGTGGTTTTGAAATCAATCAAGAGACGTTACATAAAATTTGGTCAAATCATACCGGTCATATGAACCTTATTGAAGAAGAGCTTATCCAAAGAGATAAACAAGAAATCCAAATGGATGAAATGGTCAAATCAGAAGAAATAACTGACCAAGTGGAAAAGAAGCCGGTTCAAGCTGAATTACCTGACCAAGTGGAAAAGAAGCCGGTTCAAGCTGAATTATCTGACCAAATAGAAATAATATACTTAAAACAGGCCGCACAATCTTTTCAAGAAGATAACTGTGAAGAATGTCTCTTAAATCTCAAAATAGCAGTTCAGATCATAAAAGAAATTCACTCAACTGCGCTTCAGAGTTCAAATGGCGTTGTAGAAAAACTATTGACGAATATTGTGAAATATGATGGAAAACCAGTTAGCAAAAGAACTGCTGCAACAAGCTTGAAATTCGTAATTAATTTTATAAAGTCGTTGAAAACTGCAGTTAGTGAATAAGCCCATTAAGACTTCAACCTGAAGAAAACCTCCCTTGAGGGGAGTTTAAATGATTTAGTTTTTATGTTCTTGAAACAATTAATATTCAAAACTAAAAATATGAGCTGCTACTTTTGGAGTCCTATGATGTTTCTCTTAAGTTAATAAACTATGATCTTATTCTTCAACCTCATGTTTTTCTCGATGTAACCCCTATACAACATCTGTTAGAATATGATGCAAAATTCAAAAATTTTAAAGCACTACCTATGTTTTTTCCAGAGATTGTGCAATTTCTTACTTCAAGATATGTCGTGAAAATCGATTTTACTTATGGAGAAAAACTTAGTTTTGAAACGGTGCCAAGTTACTCTCTACGTCCTTATCAAGAAGATGCACTAAGCGAATGGATCGAAAATGATTATAGAGGTATAATTTGCCTTCCTACAGGTACTGGAAAGACATTCTTGGGTCTGGCAGCAATTCATCAAACGAAAAACAGAACATTAATCATTGTTCCGACTATTAATCTTTTGCACCAGTGGCGTCGTAACGTTATTGAAGGATTAGACATATCTAAGGAAAAAATAGGCATTTGGGGAGGAGGAAAGCAAGAATTAAATGAAATTACAATTACAACATATGATTCAGCTCACATTTACATAAAACGATTTCAAAACGCTTTTAACCTTCTTATTTTCGATGAAGTACATCATCTCCCTGCTCCAACTTATCGCGTAATTGCAGAAGGGACAATTGCTTCAAAAAGGTTAGGATTGAGTGCAACCCCGGAAAGAAGCGATGAATTACATCGAGATCTTGATATTCTTGTTGGAAAAGTCGTTTATCGACTTGAGCATGAAAAATTAGTGGATGATGGGTACGTTGCGCCTTTTGAGTTAAAAACAATAACAATAGAACTAGCAGAAGATGAAAAAAGAAGATATGATGCTTTAGACAAAGTTTATCAAGATTATGTTAAAAAATACCATGTTTTTGATTTTGAGAAATTAATTATTTTTTCTGGGCGTGACAAAAAAGCAAGGAATGCTTTACTAGCACGCCAAGAGGCCAGAAAGATTTCATTTGGCAGTGGAAGAAAATTGGATGTACTTGAAGAACTCTTGATACAGCATCAGCATGATAGAGTAATTATCTTTTGTGAATTCAACGAGATAGTGCACGAGATAGCAAAGAGGTTTCTTATCCCCGAAATCACACACAAAACCAAGTTTGAAGAACGAAAAACATACTTGGAGAGTTTTAAAAACGGTCAGTACTCTAAACTTGTTACTGGACGAGTGTTGGACGAAGGTTGGGATGTTGATGCTAACATAGGCATAATCATTAGCGGGTCAGGTTCAAAAAGACAGTTCATTCAGAGGCTAGGGAGAATTTTACGACCTTCTGACACACATTCAAAGGCAATCCTATACGAACTTGTAACAAAGGAAACACTTGAAGTCTCAACCGCATCCCGAAGGAAATAAAGAGACTATAAGATCATCTCATTAAAGGTTTTTTTGGTTGTATCATAACT
>JAEORY010000317.1 GCA_016840645.1 Candidatus Borrarchaeota archaeon
GCAGAGGGGCCAAAAAGGCGATGGACGAAGGAATAAACAGCTACACTCGGTATGACGGCCTTGACGAACTGCGCAGAGCTATTGCCAAAAAGATGCGCGAGTATAACGGAATTGTTGCGAACCCAGAATCAGAGATCATTGTCAGCTGCGGGTCCACCGGCGCATTTTACTGCGCTTGCATGGCTCTGCTCAATCAGGGGGATGAAGTGATACTTTTTGAGCCTTATTACGGCTATCACTTGAATACACTCCTTGCTGTAGAAGCTGTTCCAGCCTATGTCCGGCTGGCTCCTCCAGACTGGACTTTAAACAAAGATGATCTGGAAAGGGCAATCACACCCAAAACCAAGGGGATAGTGGTCAATACGCCTGCAAATCCTTCCGGGAAGGTTTTTTCCCTCAATGAGCTCCAGTGGATCGCTGAGGCTGCAGACCGGCATGATTTATTTATCTTCACCGACGAAATCTACGAATATTTCCTCTATGACGGCAGGCAACATATCAGTCCTGGGTCTTTGCCCGGAATGGCGGACAGAACAATCACTATTTCGGGATTCTCCAAGACATTCAGCATCACAGGCTGGCGTATCGGATACTCTGTCAGTCATGCACGTTGGGCACAAATGATAGGCTATATTAATGATTTGATTTATGTTTGTGCTCCAGCTCCCCTGCAAATGGGTGTTGCCGAAGGAATCATGGAACTGAAACCTGAGTACTATAACGAACTCTGTGCTCTCTATGCTAAAAAAAGAGATAAGATCTGCGATGCGCTCACAAAAGCCGGACTCAAACCTTGTATCCCTCAAGGTGCCTATTACGTGCTTGCAGATGTCTCTCATCTTCCTGGTCAAACAAGCAAAGACAAGGCTATGCTCATTCTGTTAAAAACAGGAGTGGCTGGCGTCCCGGATGAAGCCTTTTATCACAAGCCAGATATCTCTCAGTATGTGAGATTCTGTTTCGCCAAAGAAGACGCGGACTTGGACGAAGCCTGTAGAAGGCTTAAAAAACTAGGCTCTCAGAGATGAATCTTATAAAGAATTAGAGCTTTGAGTGACAAGTGGCATAAAAATGGAAGGATACATAACGGTTACCGAGGTTCCCGGCGTTAAAGCATCAAAAGAACAAATTGCAAGAATGTATCAGCGCTATCATTTTTCCTCATCATTCTGTAAGGGAAAGAAAGTGTTGGAAGTCGCATGTGGGGCAGGGATGGGATTGGGGTATCTAAAAAGGTTTGCAAAAAAAGTAGTTGGCGGGGATATTGATGACAAAATTCTGGAATTCGCCAAAAAACAATACGCAGTAAGAAAAGATATTGAAGTCAAAAAATTTGATGCCCATTCACTGCCCTTTTCAGATAAAAGCTTTGACGTCGTGATCCTGTATGAAGCCATCTATTACTTAGCCCAACCAGAAAAATTTGTGAGTGAAGCTCGACGTGTCTTAAAAGAAAATGGAGTTCTCTTAATTTGCACTGCCAATAAGGATTGGGCTGATTTTAATCCTTCTCCGTACAGCACAAAATATTTCTCAGCTTCTGAATTGCATTCCTTGTTATCTAAAAAATTTTCAAAGGTTGAACTTTTTGGTGCTTTCTCTGTCACAAATAAAGGTGGAATAAAAAATAGACTGACGTCTTTCATAAAAAAAACTGCCATATCGCTCCATCTTATGCCAAAAACAATGAAAGTTAAAGCCATCTTTAAGAGGCTTTTTTTTGGACGATTAATCACACTGCCTCCGGAGATAGAAGAAGGACTCGCAGATTATTCTCCTCCCATTCCTATTTCGAGTGACAGACCTAATTCAGAGTATAAAGTCTTATTTTCAGTGGCTTTTGTTTGACTGATATAAGAGTACTTTAGATAGCATAAGCTATTTGATTTTTAGGGGGAATTTCACTAAAGTTTTATTAACAAATTCTATGAAAAATTTTGTTGACTATCTACTGAAGAAGACCTCATTTAAACGGCGCATATTCTTCTTTGCCTCCGATATTGTTTTCATTTCTTTCTCTATGTATGCTGCCTTTTGGCTCAGGTATAATGGTGTTCTTCCTCCCGAAAGCGCAAAACCGCTGACCTATTATATTGTCTTGGCTCTGATTATAAAACTTACGTTTTTAGCCTTGTACAATCTGTATGACATTTCCTGGCAATTTGTAAGCATGGAAGAACTCATAAAAATATTTAAGGCCCTATCCATTAGCTCGATATTCCTGGGAATGACTTTATTTTTCCTTAGAGTGTATTCTCCATTTCAAGTTTTCCCCTTCCCTCGTTCTACTCTTTTAATTGACTACATAATTTCTTTCTTTTTAATAGGTTCACTCCGAATTTCTAAAAGACTTTTCACAGAGGGGATCAAAAGCCCATTTAAGAGCAAAGAAGAAAAAATCAGAGTTTTGATATATGGTGCCGGAGGAGCTGGGGAACAGATAGCTCGAGAGATGCAACGGAAAAAAAATTCTAATTATTTACCGATTGGATTCATTGATGATAATCTTGCGAAACAAGGAATAAATATTCATGGGATTAAGGTTTTGGGAACAAAGGATGACATACAGAAAATCTGTAAAACTAACAAAATCGATGAAGTATTAATTGCTCTTCCTTCTGCTCACTCAAAAGAGATAAAAGGAATGGTTGAAAGGATAAGGGCATTAACGCCAATTAACAAAATAAAAATATTGCCCAGTGTAACAGATCTGATGGATGGTAAAGTGACCCTTTCTGATATCCACGAAATAAAATTGGAAGATCTCCTCGGTAGGTCTCCAGTAAAAATTGACTTTAAGGCTATAGAAGATTTCGTCCAAGCGAAAAAAGTTCTCATCACAGGTGCGGGGGGTTCTATAGGTTCAGAGTTGACCACAACAATTCTTCAATTTAATCCCAAAACACTCATTATTTTTGACATCGATGAAACTGAAATATTCCATCTTGTTAACAGCCTGGAATCCCATAAAGAGAAAATAGTTCCTGTTATCGGAGATATAAAGGATGAAATTAAGATTTCCTCTGTATTCGAAGACTTCTCGCCTCAAATTGTCATACATTCTGCTGCCTACAAACATGTCCCAGTATTAGAGATGTATCCGGAGGAAGCAGTCAAAACCAACATACTTGGAACAAAAGTATTAGCCGAACTTTCAATAAAAAATAATATCGAGAAATTTGTCTTTATTTCTACAGACAAAGCCATAAATCCCACTAGCGTGATGGGAGCAACCAAGAGGGTTGGAGAAGAGCTGCTTAAAATTTTGAGCCAAAAAAATAAAACAAGGTTTGTTTCTGTGAGATTCGGAAATGTATTGGGAAGCAGAGGAAGTGTGATTCCATTATTCCAGAATCAGATAAAAAGAGGCGGCCCTGTGACTGTTACGCATCCAGAAATGAAGAGATATTTTATGAGTACTTCAGAAGCCGTGCTTCTTGTTCTTGAAGCTTCCGCAGTCGGACAGGGAGGAGAAGTTTTTGTATTAGATATGGGAGATCCAATTAAAATAATCGATTTAGCTAAAGAAATGATAAGACTGAGCGGCTATGAACCTGATGTGGATATTCCTATAGTATTTTCGGAAATAAGACCGGGAGAAAAACTATTCGAGCAAATATTGAGTGCAGAAGAAGGTGTCGAGTCAACCGATTATGAAAAAATCCTGAAAGCCAGGAGTGCTGATGCATTAAACTCTGAAGAATTAATAGAAAAAATAAATAATTTGATTGATACAAGCACCCAAAAAAATAAAGAGAAAATGATAGAATTACTGAAGGAAATAGTGCCTACTTACAAGCCATCAAGCCATAAATTACCATTTGATTATTTTTAATCTTATATATCCCTTCCGAGAAGAATCTTTCCTTTCCTATTGAGTTCATAGTTCAATCTTCTAAAAAAATACGACCATCTATTAAGAGCCAAATGAAAGCCACATGGAAATGGTTTGTTGTTTTCATCTATACAATTGGCCTTTTTGTGGCAACGCCTTATCTTCCTCAATTAATTCAAGCGGCTACTTCAAGATGGTCAAGATCAGGTGTATCCCGTTTTATTTTGGGTGTGGAAATAGCAATTGCTTTAGTTCTTGCAGCATTAGCTGTTTATTTCGTAATTCAAAAAAAGAAAAAATCTCTTGTTTTTGTTGTCTCTATTGGATGTATTTTTCTCTTAGCTTTCATCATCTATCAATTCATTCCCAATCCATATGAATTCACTCATCTCCCTGAGTATGCTGTTTTAAGCATGCTTATCTTTTGGGCTATGAATGATACCTCAAAATCATATGCAAATAGGAAAAAATACATTAAAATGAAAATCTTTAAGAATATATATTTTCAAAGTGGAATAATAACCGGAACAATAGGGTCAACAGATGAAATATATCAACTATTCCTGAGGAACAGATCTTATACTTGGTATGATATTTTTTTAAATATAATAGGAGGAATTCTAGGGCTTATTATTCTTTGGGGAATAAAGAGATAAGGTAAACTCATGGCTCAAAAGATGTCACAATTAAAAGAGTACATCTTAGAAACATTTTATTTTTAGGGTTTTAATTGTGGTATTATTAGAAAACCAATGGCAACAAAAGGTCCTTCAAAAATCGACTTCAAGAAGATTGCGGGCTTGAGTTCACTCGTGCTCATGCTGCCGTCTTCTATTGCAGTTGGATTACTAATTGGATATTACCTCGATAAATGGCTCAGAACCGATCCATGGCTGCTGATCACGTTTTTGTTGCTCGGAATCGTTTCCGGATTTTATAGTCTATTGAGGGGATTGAGTAAGTATAAAGATGTCTGACAATAACAAAAAAGGGGATAGTCCCAGTAAAGAAAAGGGACAATCCCCTTTTTTATCAGACGAAGAAAGGATCCTGAGGCGGATTCCTCTGGAAATCGTTGCCCTCTCCTGCCTTCTGGCTCTTATTGCTTTCCCTCTCTTCAACGCTCTCACCGCCCTTCTCATCATTTCCGGAGGAGCACTCGCCACCTTGAGCTTCCTCTGGCTCAAACAGACAATATCGAAGTTCCTTATCCCTGATAAAAAGAAAGCCATCCGAATCGCCCTCCCCTTTTATGTCCTCCGAATCGTGTTGATTCTTGGTATCTTTTTTATTATAATCTTCTTCTTTTCAAACAAAATAATAGCCTTTGTGGTTGGTTTCTCAACACTGGTTCCTGTTTTTTTTGTTGAGGCCACAATCGCACTCTCTAAGATGAAGCAATGGAAGAATTAGAACACAG
>JAEORY010000318.1 GCA_016840645.1 Candidatus Borrarchaeota archaeon
GTCCGGATTGGACATTAGAAACGCACTCGTAAACTCCGTCCATTTCGCCAGGAGCGCGTTGCTCATTCTTTAGCCAAGCAATGAAGATGCAAGAATCCCAGTAGATTGTACTAATCGGCGGCATTACGCAGCTCCCTTACAAAATCCTCGGAAAGCTGAGAACCGGTTGCATTGGGGGCAATTCCCTGAAGATCTGTTAGAGTAGGAAGTTCTTCCTCATCAGGGAGTGCCTGTAAATTGCTAACCTGAACCTCATGTGGGTATAGTGCGGCAGATTTATACTTTAGCGTGCCCTTCACCTCGACAAAACGCCCGATGGATTGGATTGCTATTGCTTGAAGCTCTTCTGGAAAGTGGCATGTGATTTTGGAAGGACCGATGTCGGGATAGATCCTAAAGAGGTTAGCGCCTTTGTGTACATTAATAGCCTCAAGCATACCACGCATAAAGCCAGGCCAAGATTCTTCTGGCCTAAGCAGTTCCTCTGCGTGGTGTGCAAAGTCCCTTGTTAAAGGAAAGGTTGCGGTAGGAGTAGACAGCTGAACTAAGGAAAGAGTTTTACCAACAGGAGATACCATAGCTGATAGTTTCTCAAGAAGGGAATGGGTCACTTTTTTCTGGAGCGGTTTACCAAGATTGATACTGTCGACTATTGAGGTGAAAGTAGAAACAACATCAGAGCTTATATCTATAACAGGATCCGCAGGGAGAGGCTCTATTACAACTGTTGCTGGGCTTCCATAGCTAAGCTCAACGATGTTATAGTAAAGGCTGCCACCAGAAGGATAACGGGTTTGAAATTCTACTTCACGAAGGGAGCTAAGAAGGAGCCTGAGCTCACGTAGGAAATCATCCACCCTCACTAGCTTATGCGGGGGATCAACTCCTTCAACAGTAAGTGATATCCTATGTTTTGACATATTCAACCTCCGAGACTAATAGAAGTATGCTATCATTGTGCGGCTAACGGCTGGGGCATCAGGTGCGGCGGTGTAGATGTGCTTGTTTTGACTAGATTAGATGTGCTTTAAAGAGCCGTCACCTGAATGCCCTTGTTATACGCCAATCCTCTACTTCTAAATCAGGATCATTTTTTAGAATCAAACAAAGTTGGAGAATTGAAAAGAGTAGCAAAATCTCTAATTCGCTTTTTGGCCAATTTTACGTACTCTTTGCTTATATCATATCCGACATAATGACGATGCGTTTTGACTGCTGCTATAGCTGCCTGCCCACTCCCCATAAATGGATCAAGAACAACCTCATCTTCAAAAGTATAGAGCTGAATCAGCCTATAAGGTAGTTCAACTGGAAAAGGTGCTGGATGTCCCACCTTTCTTGCTGACTCGGCTGAAAATGTCCAAACACTTTTGGTGTACTCGAGAAATTCTTCTTTTTTAATAGTACTCTTTCTTTTTAAGTTTCCTCTTCCGAACATACCCTTTGAGAAAACTAAGATGTATTCATGAATATCCCTAAGTGTAGGATTCTTAGCAGAAAGCCAACTTCCCCATGCAGTTGAAGGGCTACCGCTTGATGCTTTATTCCAGATAATTTCTCCCCTCATCAAGAAATCTAAATCAATCATATCTTCTACGATGAAAGAATGAAGAGGGATATACGGTTTTCTGCCGAGATTGGCGACATTTATACAGACTCTTCCGCCAGGGACAAGAACCCTTTTTACCTCTGTCCAGACACTTTTTAGAAAGACTCTATACTCATCTAGGGTGAGATTCTGATCATATTCTTTACCAACATTGTAAGGAGGAGAAGTCACCATGAGATGCACACTGTTGTCAGGTAACTCATCCATACTCGTACTGGTTTTGCAGAAGATCTTATCCAGAGATTTAGCTGGAATAGGAGTCTCTGAATATTTAACTACTTTCTCTTTAGGCAAACCTTCATATAACCTACTGTTATAAAAAGGGGTAGAATCATGGTTGATCCTTCCCGGTGAGCCAAAAGCGCTCGTTTGAGTGCCCCTTTTATTTTTTTTCGATCCCATTACTATTCCTCCCTCCAGAAGTCGATCCATCTTTTTAGGGGATCGTAGTCGGTCTCTGTTTTTTGCCAAATGATGGGTATATTCTTAGTATAAGGATCTGATACCAAACTAGCCAATGCTTCTTTAGTAATTTCCACACCTCTAGGATTAGTACTAGGTTTTGGAAGTTTAATATAGTTAATCTTGCCGATTATATTAAAGAGTTTCCTTTGGCTATTCAACGGGAAAAAGTAAAATGGTCCAACACCACCCCAATTTAGTTGGACAAGAAGCATATCACAACTAGGATAGTAATTATCGCGAAATTGTCTCACTTTATCAGCGTCGACAGTCCAATTCAATTTAACCCCACCGAGTTTCTTACATGTGATTGTTTTTATGGATATAGGATTTCCAAATAATTTTGCATCAACTTCTGGCTCTGTAATAGGAATTTCAGTTTCTACATTATTTTCGCCAAACTTATAAATAAGCAAAGCAACAATTATTCTTTCACGCAGTGAACCAACTTGCATTCCAATTTTTCCTGCCCTTGAACTTTCTATTTCTGCTAATTGAAACAGATAAGGCAAACGATTTTTAATCTTCTCAACAAGCTTCTTATCCTCAAATATTTCAAGCAAATGACGAGACATATTCTATCCTCCATTTATGGAAAGGGTGTTATTGGGCGTATAACGGCTCGGGCATCAGGTGCGGCGGGTAGGGGCGCTGGTTTTGACTGGTTTAGATTCGCTCTAAAAAGCCGTCACCTGAATGCCCTTGTTATGTACCCAGCCTCACATCTCCTCTGTCGGTTCATGCCAAGACAATGCCATTGGTTAGAGGAGCACTCAGTCCCAAATCTCCTCTGGTGGTTCCAAGGACACTGCGCCGTCAGCCTCAGCGACGTGGTAGGTGACCGGACTTTCAAAGAAACTTCGATATCAGGACAAAGGAGGAACAAGCGCTTCAGACTCGTACTAGACCTCTCTGCTTGATGGAAGCAGCGGCTAGGCTGCGGCGCAGTTTTCTCTGGTCGATCTCAGGATCTCGAAACAACTCGGGATTCTCTTTTAGCAGTCTACTCTATTTTCAATACTCAATCTGTTTTCTGTCGTTTGCCCTTGGGAAGGACATAACGGCTGGGCATCAGGTGCGGCGGAGTGGCGCTTGTTTTGACTGGTAGTAATACCGTGTTTTACACCGCCGTCACCTGCATGCCTTTGTTAGACCACAAGCTGGGATATTTATCTGGCCCCCTGTAGAAACGGGCCGAACGATGACCTGCGGGAACGTTGAATAGAACTCCAAGCGAAACTTCTCGTCTATTAACCGTATTGAAAGCTCTTTCAGAAACGAGCAAGGACTCAGGAACCAATGTCGGCAAAGGCGTCAGGCTTCAGATGGAAAGATCACCGTCTGCGTTGTGAATCAAGGATCTGAATGAGTGAAATGTTAAATTTCAAATCGATGACGTCGTTGACCGAAATGAGGGTCTAACGGCTGGGGCATCAGGTGCGGCGGCGGAGTTGTGCTTGTTTTGACTCTAACAGAACAGGCGATAAAGAGCCGTCGCCTGAATGCCCTTGTTAGGTGTCGACGCGTCAATATCAGCACGACCGGTTAAAACAGTGTTTTGACCTAGACGGCTTGAAATGGCAGCCTTGGCCGAATAGAATAAAAACTGAGACGGAAGACCCACGAACAAAGCCTCTGATCGAAAGCAAGATCTTAACCTTGGCTTTGACGAATCGATGATTCATAACTCTGGTCTAAATGACATCACTGAATCACACCGGCCAAGGCTGCGGTGATAGTGATGGAAAGGTTCCTACCTGGACGGTTCAGACGTCTCCGAAATTAGGTATGTTCACAGAGCTAATTTTTTATTCTAGGAATCAGGAAGTAGACCTAACGGCTGGGGCATCAGGTGCGGTGGAGTGGCGCTTGTTTTGACTTGTAGTAATACCTTCTTTTAAACCGCCGTCACCTGAATGCCCGGGTTAGGTCCTTTTGCCAAGATGAGGACGTACTAAGCCCTCGATTTTTTCAACGGCAGAATGTAACTCTTTCTCGATAGCATCTGGCTTATCGTCAGTACTTAAGTTTGCAAGAACTCCATACAACTCTTGAGCTAGTTCTGGTTCAAGCTCCGAAATATTACCTTTCCCTAGGCTCTTAGAGAGATCAGAAAGCTCAAGATAAAGGCCTACAGAACTTCCTATTTGCATAACGATCTTTCGAAGTGGATCAAAAGCATCTTGAGTATTAGAACCCCAAAGAACCTCAGCTTCAATTTGTTCTACTCGGAGATCAGAAAAGGCTTTCGAGAGTTTAATCCAACGTTTCTGTAAAGCAGGATCAGCACTTCTAAGCATAATGTCTAAATGTTCATCTGGAGATTCTTCGCCTTTGAAACGCGCTGGTACTCTCAGCCAATGGATAGCATCACGTACTTTATAGGTTTCTCTCAGTAAACGCCTACTTACCTCCCAGTCGGCATTTCCTTTAAGTTGCCGTCTCCAAGTAGAGAGACCACGCCAAGCAACAAGAGGAGTTAAAACAGCTGCAATAGAGACTAAAATGTCTCTTATAATAGGTAATATAGAAGGAATAAGACACCACAGGATACTCACAACAATTTTCTCCTAAATGGACCTAACGGCTCGGGCATCAGGTGCGGCGGAGTGGCGCTTGTTTTGACCTGTAGTAATACCTTGTGTTACACCGCCGCCACCTGGATGCCCTGGTTAGCCAGTTGTATCTGAATCATCCATCATTCGAAATGCTTCAATAGACCTGGCGATGGCCTTGCGAACATCATCTGGAACTTCATCTTCAGTAATAATGCCCATGCTCAATGCCTTCGCCACGACTATGTCTGGTTTGGAGTCCGAACAAAGTATGTAAGCATCATGCAATTGACCATTATGAAAGTTATGAACTCGATCACAGAGTTCACGCGAAGAGATTTTGCCACTGCGCCATGCTACGAATTCATCATAAAGTTTCGACAGATGCTGACCAAGCTCTCGCTCATATGCGAAATCTGCGATTTCACGGAGCTTTTTTCTAATTGATTTATCCAACTCTGAATACTTCTCTTTTATCTGGCTAACTTATAAGTATACTGTTTCCCTACTCCCAAACCTGAATAGTGAACCGTAGGGACTCTTTTTTGCCCTCATAATCCGTAGAGTAGAGATATCTGCAAGTCCCCCTGATACCCCCTGTCAGCTCGGCGGGGGGTCTTATTAG
>JAEORY010000319.1 GCA_016840645.1 Candidatus Borrarchaeota archaeon
TATTTGTAAATGATCCATATTGGTACTCCCGTGCAACTGAACTGGCAAGGAGAACATTCGAATTAACGGAATTTCTTGTAGATCAATTGGGCATTACCACGGTAGATGTGGAGTTCAATGGCAACATTGCGTATCATCCATCATGTCATCTATTGCATGATCTACACATAGATCAGCAACCACTCATACTTTTAGAATCCATTCATCAAGCACAAATTCATGAACTTTCCGCTGAATGTTGCGGTTTTGGAGGTGTGTTTGCAGTAGAATTTTCAGGCATTTCAACGGAAATGTTAAAACGCAGGATTGTAAAAATTCTAGAATCCGGTGCTGATATAGTTACAGGATGTGATGTTAGCTGCTTGATGCATATCGAAGGTGGTTTGCGTAGAAAATCATCCAACCTGCGATGTGTCCATATTGCTCAAATCCTAAATGGGGATAGTAATGGTTTGCGATGAGAGATAATTTTCACGATTATATTCAAGCCGCGTTGGCAGATTCAAACCTCCAAAAATCTTTAGATTTAAATACTGAATACCGTGCATCTAAAAGAATCAGTGCTTTTAGTGAATTACAAAATACAGATGAGCTTCAGAATCGAGCCCGCGAGATACGGAAAGACGTAATCGAAAACATTGATGTGTATAAGCTGAAATTTGTATCTAAGCTAGAGGAAAACGGTATTAGGGTATTCATGGCTGCTGATGGAAGAGAAGCGTGCGATTATATTCAAAAGATTTCTCGTGAAAAGGGAGCCAAGATTGTTGCCAAATCAAAGTCCTTGGTCAGCGAGGAAGTAGGCTTAAATCGAGCACTTAGTAATATTGGTGTTAGCGTGATAGAAACGGATCTCAGTAAATACATCGCTCAATTACATGCTGAAGAGGGGGAACATGTTCCTCTTCCTTCATATACTTTACGGCGAGAAGATGTAGCTTCTCTATTTCAGCGTAAGCTTGGAGTGGATTACTCGACTAATTTGGAAGATATATTCTGTGCTGCACGTTTGGCACTTAAAGAAGTTTTCTTTTCTTGTGACATAGGCATATCAGGAGTCAATTTCGGTGTTGTTGATACTGGGACAATATGTTTAGTTACAAATGAGGGCAATGGCAGAATGGTAACCACTTTGCCTCGTGTGCACATTGCACTTATGGGTGTGGAACGTTTAGTGCCAACGCTAGAAGATTTAACTGTTTTCCTTAAGTTGTTAGCCCGTTCAACATCAGGGCAGAAGCAAGTTAGTTATGTAACTATGTTACAAGGGTCTCGATGGGGGAAAGAACCAGATGGGCCCGATGAGCGTCATGTGATCATGGTTGACAATGGACGCTTGGAGATGGCTAAGTCAGAATTAGCCGAGGGGTTATTTTGTATACGCTGTTTTGCCTGCTTAAATGTTTGCCCTGTATATCGAGAGATTGGGGGAGCTGCGTATGGAAGTGTATATCCAGGTCCTTTTGGATCAATAGTTTCTCCCGGTCTTTTTGGAATTGATAATTTTGGTCATCTAGCGTGCGCTTCGACATTGTGTGGTGCATGTAGAGATGCGTGTCCTGTAAAGATTAACATTCCCTTATTGCTTCTAAGAATCCGAAATTCGTATAGAAAGACAAACAATAGATCATTTGTTTTACGTAAAGCAATGCAAATATATTCTTGGTTCATGTTGTCTCATGTTCGGTATTCTGCGATACAGAAAATTGCTGCGTTTGCAAGTAAATTTTTTCCTAGGAGAAATGGCTGGATAACAAAGCTACCAATGCCTATCTCCGGATGGACAAAGACAAGGGACTTTCCACCTTTCTCTTCTAACCCCTTTCGATCTCGAGTTATTCATAATATTCCCAAGACAGTTGATCTCATAATGGAGACCACTGGTCAATCTAAGACTATAAGGCCATCTTATCCGGACGAAATCAGCGAAAAAATTTCCAAGTTTAAAACAGAGTTAGAATCCTTAGGTGGATCATTTTGCCTATGTGATAAGAACGAAATGAATAAGAAAATCATTGAACATTTAAAAGCTTTAGAAGTGAGTAATATTATTGCTTGGAAATCTAATAACCACATAACTAAGCTGTTAGAAGAATTTCGAAATGCGGGTATAGGAATCCTTGACGATTTTGTTCCATATAACGAACCGGGCGTTCGAGAAAGCCGATATTACAAACTTAGTACGGCAGAAGTTGGCATAACTGGTGCAATAGCAGGCTTTGCCGATACGGGATCCATTGTTCTACCTTCGGCAGAAGGTCAATCACAAATTTCATCCTTATTACCTCAAACTCATATTGTCATATTATCCAGAGATCAAATATTCGAGACAATGGAGGAATGGCTATCCCAAGGGGGAAGAAGGGTATATGAAAATTCTTCGAACGTATGTATTGTTACAGGACCATCATGTTCCGGTGATATTGAAATTACTTTTGAAAAAGGACTGCATGGACCAAGAGAAGTTATTGTTTATTGCCCTGAATGATATGTAACTTATAGAAAAAAACGTCTCATAGTAATGCGCCCAAAAATTCGGACACACAGTGATTAATTTTTTTGTTGTCGCCTATTGGTGGACTAAATTCTGATGCTTTAAGGTGAGTATTTTATGCCAAGATTAGGCATTATTACCGACGAGCTTAGAAATAATACCGAGCGCGCTTTCGATTTGGCAGAGAAGCTACATCTGAAAGAAGTTGAGATTCATACCGCTTGGGATAAAAGTGTTGAAGAGCTCAGTGATAATGAAGTTAAAAGTTTGAAAGATCTGCTTCACCATCACAATCTAAATCTATGTTGTCTTTCGAGCACAGTTTTTCTTCGCTGTCACTTAGATGACTTGGTTGAACTTATCCCACCAATTAAAGGTTTTCGCACTATTAGTGGTAATTATGAATATCATATGGAGGCACTTGAGAGATGTTTATGGATTACCTCAGAGTTGGAAGCACCAATCCTTCGAATATTTGGCTTTTGGCGTAGTGGTCCAACAATAGAAGCAACTTACCAGAAAGCGATGGACCGTATTTGTCCTGCAGTTCAACTGGCAGAGAAAAACGGCATTCCTCTTGTGCTGGAGAATTGTCCACACACGTTTTTCGATAGGAGTCAACGGGCTGTAATTTTACTTGATAAGATCAACTCTCCGTGGATGAATATGCTTTGGGATCCAGGCAATAGCGTGCTATCCAATGAGCTGGATTATTTATCATCATATAAGTCAATAAGACACAGGCTTGCACATGTACACATCAAAGATATTAGAATCGACCCCGAATCATTAAAAGGTTTTTGTTATGTTCCGATTGGTAAAGGAATGGTTGATTGGCACCAAATTCTTTTTAAATTGAAACATGATAGCTATCAAGGAGTGACCTGTCTTGAGCCACATCATCTTGGTGCGGATGGCACATTGGAAACAGCGGCAAAGTCCTCATTAGAAGGTTTGTTGCGAATTATTAACCAGATGCCGAATTATTTGTAAACTTAGATTCAACTCTGAAGTGCAACTTTATCCAGTTGGAATAAGAGATGAGCTGCGGTAAGATCAGCAACTCTTAGACCAACCAGATCAAAGGAGCACCGATGACATACATGCAGCTCACCTATGAACAACGATACCAGATTAAAGCGCTGTTGAAAACGGGTCACAACCAGAAAGAGATAGCTGAGACCATTAAGGTTCACAAATCGACCATAAGCCGGGAGCTTCGCCGCAATCGTGGGCAGCGAGGCTACCGTCCAAAGCAAGCTCACCATATGGCGATGGAGAGACGTGGGCAGACCAGGAAGCGGATTGATGCTTCCACCTGGGCTCAAGTCGAGAAGCTCATTCGCGAGGATTGGAGTCCTGAGCAAATATCTGAGCGGCTCAAGGAAGATCACAATCTGCGCATCAGCCATGAGTGGATCTATCAGTACCTTCTTGACGATAAACGTGCAGGAGGTGATCTGTACCAGCATCTGCGCTGCCAAAAGGCACGCAGAAAGCGCTACGGCAGTTATGACAGGCGTGGAAGGCTTCCAGAGCGCCCTAGCATCGAAGAAAGACCGAAGATCGTGGAAAAACGCAAGCGTCTTGGAGACTGGGAAGTAGACACGATCCTTGGCAAGGGGCGTCGACATCTTCTTGTGACTCTGACCGATCGAAAGTCCCGGCTTACACGTATCTACAAAGTGGTGCACAAAACCGCCCAGGAAGTGGCCGATGCCGTGATCGACATGCTCTTTCCCTGGAAAGATCGAGTCCTCACGATCACCTCGGATAACGGCAAGGAGTTTGCCCAGTTTCAGCGGATTGGTGAAGAACTGAAGGCGATGATGTACTTTGCACATCCTTACTCATCCTGGGAGCGGGGAACAAATGAGAACACAAATGGTTTGATCCGGCAGTACTTTCCCAAGAACAAGGACTTGTCCAGGATCACTCGGGAGGATATTGAATGGGTAGAACAGCGATTGAATAATCGTCCACGTAAATGTCTTGGTTTCAAGACACCGAATGAAGTATTTTTCAACACATATTCACCTATTGCACTTGGTAGTTGAATCCAAGAAATTATGAAAATAAAAAGGTTCTGTAATATTTTCTTAAAAAAAAGTTATTAGTAAGTTCTTATTCCTTCGGTTACTTATCCAAAAGCTCTAGGGAGTAGACATAAGTGATATAGAGATACCTGCTGAAAGTGATGGATTTTGAATGTTCTCGATCCTGAAGCCTAATCCAACTATCACAGAAGGTGTCCATAGATACTTTACAAGAATCATGCCCAACTATTCGAATCTTGTTAAAGTGTAAGGTTAGTGTATAAATTAGCCATTTTCTAGATTTCATTAGTTGGAGTAAATGCTCAATGAGAATCTATGAGAGATTTCGCGAAGAGGACTGGAAACGAATTGAGCGTGACTGGACGGCTTGGTGGGAGGGTATATTAGAACGTCCTTTGGTAATGATCGAAAGCCAAGACCCAAGTGAAAATGCTATCTTGTCTGATGCGAGGACAGTATCGGAAAGGGTGGGGTTAATTACTGGCTCTTCATTAGATTCATCCCTAGATGTGGTACTTGATCATTATCAAAGAGTCTTGGAAGCTACCATGTTCTATGGAGATGCATGGCCCAAGTGGTTTCCCAATGTTGGTCCATGCATAGTGGCTGCTTTTCTTGGCGCAGATATTTATTGTAATGAGAAAACTTCTTGGTATTCATCAACAGGAGAAATAGATATTGCGGATTTA
>JAEORY010000320.1 GCA_016840645.1 Candidatus Borrarchaeota archaeon
ATTAAAGAACTGGTCATAGGAGATTTAAGAGCCAAAATACCCATTATTCAGGGTGGGATGGGGATCGGGATCTCTCTTTCTGGGTTGGCCCCAGCAGTTGCGATAACGCCGATCCCGCCTTCGTTCGCGACTGCTGAGGCCAACCCAGAAAGAGAGATCCCGATCCCCATCCCACCCTGAATAATGGGTATTTTGGCTCTTAAATCTCCTATGACCAGTTCTTTAATTCTATTTGCGTTCATGCCTGTCTCCAATGGTCCGCACTTTGCCTAACTCAGATATCGCTCTTTTAAACTTCACATAAACTTGATGTAATTTTTTAAATGACAATTAAGCAGGTTAGACAACTGAGGAGAATTATTAGAACTTAAAGTAAGACGTTAATTCAAAAAGGCAGGAAAACATTCAAGTTGAAATATATTCTCTATTAGCAACTGTCTTTTTCCTTAATATCACTATATTCTCACTCATAGCGAGAGAGTTGTCAATGAGAACAATGGGAACAATGAGAACAATTCGCTGGGGATCTTTATTGCTCTCTTATTACAGGAACTAGCGTAGTTTGCATGAAGGTGTTTTTTTCCTCTTCACGACTCCGAATATGTACCTAGAATCGGGGTTCGAATCCTTTTTATCTGGATTTAAAATTCACTCTATGTTAGAATAAAGAACGTTGAAAGTGAAAAACCTTTAAGAGTTAGAAAAGGGACAATTTTCACAAGAGAATAGGGAACATTTCAACACCATAGAAGCTCCTCCCTCCTCGATAAAAAATTCCATTACAGAAAGGAAGTCAAAATGAATATTTATGTAGGCAATGTATTACGGGAAGCCACGGAAGATGATTTGCGTCAAGCGTTCGAAGCTTACGGACAGGTGAAATCGGTCAAGATTATCAAAGATAACTATTCAGGAGAATCTCGCGGATTCGGATTTATAGAGATGCCCCACCATCAAGAAGCCAGTACTGCTGTCTCCGGGCTCAACGGAAAGAGTTTTAAGGGACGCACTCTCAAGGTCAGCGAAGCTCGCCCTCGGAACGACAGACAGAGTGGATTCGGATGGAATAGACGCTACTAATCGCATAATCAAGGACTCCTTGTAATGATCTCAACATGAGCGTAAGAAAAACACCAAAGGAACTCGAGGGATTAAAAAAGGAAATTGAGGAGGATGAACGGCATCTTAAAGAACTACTAGAGGAAATTATTTCCTTACGAAAAACCTTAAAAAAGAAGCATAAGCAATTAAAGAAGCTATATCCGCCCATAGAGAAAAAGCAAAAAAGATACTGGGAAGAATATGTGATGTACTACGATAGGAAAAATACAGACATCCCGATGAAGCGAGACTTTTATGATGAAATAGTTCAACACTTGCGACAGAAAAGAATCGAAGACGAAGAAATAAAAGAACTGCTTCAGATACTTAATCGGCAATCAAAAGAAGAATAAAATCCTTTTTTCTTTCAACTCCCAAAATCATGAAAAATCCCCTTCTGCTGTATATCTTTCGCACCATATAGAGATATATTTTTTTGCTCAAATGATTATAATAAAATAAATTCTTATTCCTGAGAGCAAAATGAACAAGATAAAAAATCATCGAATTAGAGGAAGAGTCGTAGTGTTTACTCTGACACTTTTCCTGACCTATGGAGTTGTTGTTGGAAAAGCAATTGACATAGCACAATCAAAACCAGACAAACACTATCAAAAAAAATACAATTTTTCAGAAGATTGGTTTACAAATAGAATACCAGTCTGGGAAAAAATATTGCTCCCATATAAAGGAAAACCGAACCTTCAATATTTAGAAATTGGTGTCTTTGAAGGAAGTTCTTTGATTTGGATGCTAGAAAATATTTTAACTCACCCCACTTCAGAAGCGACGGGTATTGACATATTTCCCGGACAACTTAAAGAAATATTTCAGGAAAATTTGAGAATAGGTGGGTTTCCTGACAAAGTCACTGTAATTCAAGGTAAATCGCAAACAAGACTTCGACGTCTACCATTGAATGCTTATAATATTATTTATATTGATGGATCACATAAAGCGAAGGATGTTTTAACAGATGCGGTGCTATGTTGGCTTTTATTGAAGGAGAACGGAATTCTAATTTTCGATGATTATCATTGGAAGCAAAACGATCCAGTTCAAGATAGACCCCAAGCCGCTATTGACTCATTTCTGGTTTGCTTTGAGGGGCACTATGAAGTGATCCATCGTAATGCTCAAATAATTTTAAAGAAAAGAGAGCTTTAGAAAGGTTCTGCCTGTATATCATCGAAGTATTCAGGCGAACACGTATCTGTCAGTCAGACGATTCATACAGCCTCCCATTTGCAAGAAGGAACAAATTGACATCATATCCCTCCTATGAGCCGGAATAACGCCTCCTTTACTTTTTTCTCAGTGTCAAACTCGCGAATGATCATAAAGACTGCATTTCATCGGGTCATTGACACATGATTATATATATGCAAGAATGTTTTTGGTATTGCGGTGAGAATCGCACTGTTATGGGAAATAGAAAGTTGACGATAGAGAAAATTACTGCCGCACAAAGGTTTGTTCCCTCCTTTAAGTCTTAGGTATCCTTCTCAGGCGTCCGATCTTTCATATTTTTCTATAAGTTAGAAAGGATTCATATAGATAAAAAGAGTGAAGAGGATTTCATTCGAGAAATTCCTTCCTAAGAAATGGGGGATCCGCAACAGGGATTGCCCTCAAAGGAGTATGAAATGCAAGGAAGTAAGCTTTATGTTGGGAACTTTAGCTATGCAGCCACAAAGGAAGAATTGGAAGAGTTGTTTTCAAAGTTCGGGGAAGTCAAGGAAATAAAAATCATCGAAGGAAGAGGTTTTGGATTCGTTGAAATGTCGAGTCCAGCTGAAGCGAAAAAAGCTAGGGAAACGCTGAACGGTACCGATTTTAAAGGTCGCACCCTACGAGTGGATGAAGCACGGCCGCCGCGCGACCGATCGTTCGGTGGCGGTGGGAGAGGACGTGGTGGAAGCGGCGGTTTCCGGAGATATTGAGGAAAGAAGGAATAAGAACGAAGTTTATGCAGATACTTTCGCAACTGTTTGAAAGGGTGAGGGGATGAAAAAATATCAGAGAAAAGAGCGGAAAAAGAGAGAAAAAAAAAGAGAGAGAGTAAAGAGGGAGAAGAGAAAAAGAAGATCCCAGTATTAAATTCATCCCTCTTGAATGGTACATAATGTCCCCCCATCGTGTCTCTTAGACTTATATCACATATGGAAGCTTGATAGATTCTAGACAGAAAACCTGCCTCTACTCAATAAGAAACCCTCTTGACTGATGATACTTCAATCAAACCCGGTAATCTGTGTCAACAAAAAAACAGCCAGGCACAATATCTGAATCATTCAGCGGTACGTGCACTCAAGAGAAGAAAGGATTTGAGCTGCCGTTGACCTATCGAATAGCAGGGAAAAGAGTGAAATCTTTGACGTGTTTGTGACGGGAGGAGGGGTCTATCTTACGGAAAGATTTGACTCTTTCTCTTCAAATATATATTCTATCCTCAGCACGGAAGGGGACGATGACCATTCAGTGTCCTAAATGCAAAGCTGAGAATCCTGACACAAAGCAATTCTGTGGGGATTGCGGGACTCAATTAATACCTGTAAAAGAAATCCCTCCCTACACGGAAACTCTGGAAGCCCCGAAAGAGGAACTGACTACTGGCTCTACTTTTGCTGGGCGATACCAGATCATTGAGGAGCTCGGTAAGGGAGGGATGGGTAGAGTCTATAAAGCCACTGATACAAAAATTAAGGAGAAGATCGCGTTAAAACTCATTAAGCCCGAGATTGCTAAAGACAAAAAGACTATAGAAAGATTCAGCAATGAACTCAGGTTGTCACGTAAGATTAGGCATAAGAATGTCTGCGGGATGTTTGATTTAGGAGAGGAGAAGGGGACTCACTATATCACAATGGAATTTGTCCCTGGCGAAGATTTAAGAAGTCTGATCAGGCGTATTGGTCAATTACCAATAGGAAAATCCATGTCCATTGCAACACAGATATGTGAGGGATTAGCTGAGGCTCACAGGTTAGGCGTTGTACATCGTGATTTGAAGTCTAACAACATCATGATAGACAAAGAAGGAAATGTTCGGATCATGGATTTTGGGATCGCACGATCTCTTGAAGCTAAGGGTATAACGGGTGCAGGAGTAATGATAGGAACTCCTGAGTATATGTCTCCTGAGCAGGCTGAAGCGAAAGATGTAGACCAAAGGTCTGATATTTATTCCTTAGGTGTGATTCTGTACGAGATGGTGACAGGGAGAGTGCCATTTGAGGGGGATACTGCACTCAGTATCGCCATGAAACACAAGAGTGAGGCTCCTAATGACCCGAAAGAATACAATCCTCAGATTCCTGAGGACCTTAGCCGTGTGATACTAAAATGTTTGGAAAAAGAGAAACAACAAAGATATCAAAGTTCAGGTGAAATCCGGACAGAATTACAGAACATAGAGAAAGGCATCCCGACGACAGAAAAAGTAGTGCCAGAGAGAAAACCTCTCACCTCAAAAGAAATCACCGTAACATTTGGATTGAAGAAGCTATTTGTACCCATATTAGTTATTATCGGAATTGTAATCGTCGGATTGGTTATCTGGCAGCTACTTCCCCAAAAGAAAAGTGGTGTCACTTCATTAGATAATCCTTCTATTGCTGTGCTCCCCTTTTCAGATTTAAGCCCTCAGAAAGATCAAGAGTCCTTTTGTGAGGGGATGACTGACGAAATCATCGCAAAACTATCGAGGCTTCAGGGATGGAAAGTGATGAACAGGACATCGATGATGCGATACAAGAATACGGATAAAGATCCCAAAGAGATTGGACAGGAGCTAAATGTCGCAACAATCCTCGAAGGAAGCATACGAAAAGAAAAGGATGATATTCGTGTGATTGTCCAGCTTATTAATGTGGAAGATGGATTTTCTCTTTGGTCGAATACCTACGATCGCAAGCTTGATAGAATTTTCGAGTTTCAGAATGAAATTGCAGAGAGGATCGCCGGTGCTCTTCAAGCAAAAGTCACACCCGAACAGAAAGAACGGCTTTTGAAGAACCCCACGGAAAATTTAGATGCATATAATCTCTATTTGAAAGGCCGTTCTCTCTGGAGGACGAGAGGTAAAGAGAATTTGGAAAAATCTATAGAATATTTCAAGTTAGCGCTTAT
>JAEORY010000321.1 GCA_016840645.1 Candidatus Borrarchaeota archaeon
GCCTAAGGCCAGAGCCGCATTGTAAAAAAATACGATAATCACATTTTCAAAGTGTTTTCTGATAAACATCTCATAAGGTGAAACATGGGTCATTGCATTATTTCCTGAATTAAGATTTTGGTTAACCATTTTCCCCAACCTTCCTTTGAATAGTATCAATTAGGTCTCGAGGGTCTTCTTTCAACAATTTAGATAAGGAATACACATAGGTCTTACTTTTGAGTTCATCAGGCAGTGTGGAGACAATTTCCTCAATATCTTCCAGAACCTTTTTATCTTTGGCTGTTATAATTACATAATCCATTTCTGAAATCTGAATATCTTTCTCTATATTATCTCTGGTGTGGGTTACGTTCATCTGGATTTCTACTGCTATTAATAGATCTTCAGCAGTCAGCGCGACATCAACAAACTTTCCATTCCAGTCCCTGTCAATTTGTGGACTAAAATCCTTAATGCTAAACATAGCTAATATCAAAGTTAGCCAAGATAAGAACTCTTAAATACGGATTACATTTCCATATTCCTAAAAACTCAAATGGAGATCTTTTATATGGAAATTAAGAAAAAATGTCAAAAAGTCGTACCACCTCATCGAAACCTGCTTTTAGTGCCCTCTGAATATTGCCGATTATATCTGATTTTCCTGTTTCTATTTCTATAGCAGCCTTTTTATTATGGTTAAAAACAATGATATCTGGCCTGCCATTAATCGTCTCTTCAACCAAGACATCCAGATTCTTGCTTCTGTAATACTCACTTATTCTATGTTTCCAAAATTTATGGATTATGCCTTCCCGCATGTTCTTAACCTCATATCCTAAATCTCTTAATGTCATCCTTCCTTTCTGCGTCAAGTCAAAAAGCGTTACCCAGCCTTTGCTGATGATTATTTTTTTGGGCTGAATCAATCCTTGCGAGATAAGCCTGTTCTTAAATTCATTTCCGTATTTTGAATTAAGATTTAAGGTCCTGTATCTTTGTGTCGTGTTGGATAGAGAATTTAAAAAAATGTCAATTAAAAATCTGTAATGTCTCGTACCATTATTCTTAGGTTGTCTGCCTTTCTTTTCCCTCTTGTATGTATCTGGTGGTAAATACGGGGGTGGTGAGGCTTGTTTTCCTCGCTGATTTCATGTAAATACCCGGGGGTATTTACCCTTAACCACTCATCAGTTATTAGTCCTTTTCTGACAGGGACAAGGGGTATTTTTACAAGACACGGTTCCACCCTGTCCTTTATTTTGGTTATGCACTCACCGACTTTTAGGATATTTGGATATGATTCCTCATCATATCGAAGGAACAAGGACTTCCGTGCTGTTTTAATATCATCAGCATGCTGCAAACCAAGATAGATCTGGGTATGGCAGTTTCCGAGCAGATAAATCGGCAACAGCGACGGGTGTTGTGTTATGCTTATTATTCCCTGGCCAAATGCCCTTATCTCCCGAAAGACATTCTCAAGAACATTTGAATCCTTATAAATCCATTTGTTCTCAGTAAAGAGGTTATGCACCTCTTCGAGGAAAAGGACGTGTCTCACCTCTTCTGTCTCACCCTGACTCAATCGGTAGAGGTGAATCCACCGCAAGATTATCTCTGATAAAAATATCCGTAATGGTTTTGGCATCTCAAGATCAAACTCTAGGATAATAGGCTTATCAAGCAAGTGCTCAAGCTTGATCGGGTTTCTCGCATTTAAAACCTTTGATGCACTTCCAATTGTGAAACTCTGAAATATCCTCAAGGCTGTCTGCTTCCACTTTAATTCACGTTCAAATGCTCGTATCTTCTCCATCTCTCTTAAGCCATCAAAAAAGTTTGGATAATACCCATCATTTATTTCTCTGAACAACTTCAGGTATATCTTGTTAAAATAATAGGCTACGCCTGGTCCTGATAGGTGTGATTTTTCAAGGACTTCAGAGATGGTGCTTATCCATGATTGTTTATCGGAATCCGGTGGAGGCCTGAAAGGATTCCAATGAAAAGACAATATATCCCTACCTATTGTATAGACCTGGACCTGTTTTAATTCAGGCAAACTTTCCTGCAAGGTTAACAAATTACGCCAGCTTCGCTTCCAATCTACCGCGAGAAAGGGAACCTTTGCTTTCGAGAGTTGCAGAGCAAGAAGATAAGCGAGATTTGTCTTACCCTCACCTGTTACAGAAAAAATCCCCACCTGCTTAATAAAATCATCTTTCCTTAGATAAAGGTGATGGAGCCTATCATTATTATAAACAATACTTCCGAGCAGAAATTCGCCACGTGCATCTTCGGGAGATGGCGGCTCAAGCAATACCTTTTCCTTCTCAAGGGCGTGCTTTTTTAGAAGTTTTTCAGCAATAATCTGGATATTTAGAGCCACATCATTTCTACTCTTATAATCCTCTGCCAAATAGGTGTACCATAGCTTATCCGCCTTCCCTCCTATTATGGGTTTCAGTTTTTTGCACAGTTCATGAATGTCTCTCTCCGTCCTCATTTTCTGTCAATCCATATGATTCAGCTGAAAGCAAATCCCTTCTTTTTACCAAATCCCAGTAGTCCTTTAATGAGGAAAGCACGTATTTCTTCAAGAACATTAAATCCCTCCAGCACTCAACATATTCCTTTCTCTTCTCTTTCTCGAGGTCTAAAACTCTGTCCTCGAGCTTCAACATTAATTTTTTAATATCAACAAACCCGTTGAGATCATACTGGGATTTTCGCTCTGGCAGCTACACAATTTCTGCATTCTGCCTGGATATTTCGTAATCAATCTTATTATTCAGAAAGAAGTGAAGAGATTCTCTGAGTTTAATTTCATCCAGTAAGGCTTTAGCTGTTGATTTTAGTGTTTTTGTTTTATCAGAGAAAATTCTTTCCAGTACATCGTCTCGGCCTTTAGCTTGGCTCTTGCATAAAAGATCTTCGAGATTATTTCGCAAGCTAGTGCTGTAAAAAGGATTTTGGTTTAATACACAGTTATCCGCATACTTGGAGATACCAGCTGAGTTGTTTGGAATCTTATATGCGTGTGTCATAATTAAATAGTAGTAATAATGGAATTTATAAGGCTTGTATAACGACAGGAAGATAAAGGTGGTTGATTTCAATGAGATGATAAAAATTTTTAACTTGCCGACACAGCTTCGAGTAATATAATGTTATCTTTCAATAGGTCAGCTCTACTCATGCACTAACGCACGTATTATATAATTTTTGATCATTGAGATCAAACACATTATCTAGTGAATTCATTTGATACTCCACCTTCTATCATTAAAATAATGGGAAAATATCTTCACCATTTAATCTCCAATAATTTATACTTGATTTTTCAAGAATCTTTGACAATATAAATGGAAGCTTTTAGAATTCTATTTTTAACTTTTGTCTAAATTAAATTGCATAGAGGCAAAAAAGGAGAGAAGGTATTAATCCAAATAAAAATGTTTAAGAAATTTTTCTTATCTGAATTGGTGGGTTTAAGCGATTGCCACCTGTTAATATGATACTTAAAAGGAGACTATTGAGAGGGCTCCAAATCAAACAATAGTGCACTAGATATATGCTTTGGAGTTTCTTGAGGAAATCAAATGAAAAGCTATGGGAGTAAAATGGAAATCAGAAAGGTATTTATTGTAGGCTTAGGTACGATGGGCAGTGGAATTGCCCAAATCTCAGCACAAGCAGGGTATAGTGTTTTAGCTCAAGATATACACGAAGATGCCCTTAAAAGTGGAATGAAAGCCATCGAATGGTCAGTGGAGAAACTGGTTTCAAAAGGCCAAGTTGAGGGCGCAAAAGAAGAGATTTTAGGTAGAATAGAAACAACCAAAGATCTCCATGATGCACGAGACGCTGATCTTGTGATCGAAGCGGTTATCGAAAATTTACAATTAAAACAAGAAATTTTTTCAGATCTTGATAAAATTTGTTCTTCTAAAACCATTTTAGCCACAAACACATCAGCTCTACTAATAACTGATATCGCCTCAAGAACAAATCATCCAGAGAGAGTGGTAGGGACCCACTTTTTTCCTCCTGTGCCCATTATGCGGCTTGTCGAGATAGTAAGGGGTTTACTTACATCAGACGAAACAATGAAGATAACATGTGAATTTGTACAATCGCTAACGAAGGAACCTCTCATTGTTCATAAAGATATTCCCGGCTTTGTTGTTAACCGGATCAACTTATGGATTTACCTTGAAGCTATACGACTTCTTGAACTGGGTGTTGCCAGTGTAAAAGACATCGATAAAGCTTTGAGATTGGGTGCAGGATATACTATAGGTCCTTTTGAGGCTATGGATTTGGCAGGATTGGATGCGATGTTGAATGCAATTATGGCCCTATATAAAGGCACAAGGGATCCAAAGCTTTTTCCTCCGGATACTTTAAGAAAAATGGTCTCAGCTGGATTTTTGGGGAGGAAAACAGGTAGAGGTTTCTACGAATATAAAACGTAGATCAAAAGCTAGTATCACCTGAGCAACGAAATCTACAAGGAGTAAAAATTTCTGAAGGGAGCAAAATTAGCGTGGGTCATCAAGAAGTGAAAGAAAGAGGCTTGTTTAAAAGAAGTAAAGTAATTGCTGGCATATGAATTTTAAATGAACTGTTTTCTCAATAGCGTCCTTAATTTTCCGCTTATACTCCCTGCTATGTTCAACCCAAAATACATGTTTGCATCCTCACTCTATGCTCAGAATATCATTATGCATTATCGTCATGTACCTGTTACTTACAATCAACAAAAAGCAAAAGAGTCGCTCCAAAAATTAGCACCAAATTTCTCAGCACCAATTGCTCATTTTCTAGCCGTAGCGTTCATTCCCATTTCAAATGCTCTGAGGTTTAAATCAATGAGCTTTTTTCTATCTTTAAAATTAATCTTTATGGCATCTTTGAGGCTTTCTGGTAAGATTGGGAGGTCTGGAACAGCCCCAACAGCTGCTCCTAGAATAGCTACACTTGCCGTCAAAACGTTACCAGCCTGACGCGCGATCTCTTCTGCATCGAAGATAACTGCTTTATTCGTCACTTGCCTAATGATATCCAAGATATCCTCTGTCTTCGGGTACGAGATACCAGCTGCCCACATTGCAGCTGACGGCATTTTTGTCTTAGAAATCACGATGTAGCCATCTTTGGCCAAACGGTCGAGATATCTTACGCTTTCTACAAGCTCCATGCTTATCATTAAATCAGCTCCTCCAATGGGAATAATAGGTCCG
>JAEORY010000322.1 GCA_016840645.1 Candidatus Borrarchaeota archaeon
TGATTTAGGTGTGGAACTTATGAAGTCGGGAAGTAAGCAGTAAACGTGAATAATTTAGATGGAGGAGAAATAAATGGATAATCAAGAGATGCATTTACATGAAGAAAAAACTCAGACAATGGGCAACAAAGATGAATCATCAGAACTTGGAGAGCTCTTTGGTGCATTAGCCAAGGCACAATTAGAGATGGAAGTAGCTAAGACAGATAGCGTCAATCCCTTTTTTAAATCGCGTTACTGTGATTTAGCGGGAATCGTAAAAGCATCTAGACCTTGCCTGGCCAAAAATGGTCTGTGCATCATTCAACGCGTGTTACCTGATGAAAAGGGACAATTAACCCTATTCAGTAGGCTATGTCATTCTTCAGGACAGTGGATGGAATCCCGTATGCCCATTTTACCTCCTAAACAAGACATTCAGACCATTGGATCTTACATCACCTACTTGAGACGCTACAACTATGCTGCTATCGCTGGCGTCGTCGCTGCTGATGAAGATGATGATGGAGAAAAAGCTATGGAAGCACCACGTAAGCAAGGCATTGCTGATACTGATAATGGTAAGATTAGCAAAGCTCAGTTGCAAGTGCTAAGCCAGGAGCTCGAAGGACATGAGGAAATACTAGAAGCCATTTTGAACGGGTTCCAAATTGGAAAGCTTTCAGATTTGGGGGCTAAGCATTATACGAAGTGTATGGCCAGAATCCGGGAAGTGAAACGGGCAAAGGAGGCATAATTATGTGGATTTTTACACACGATGACGTGCTGGTTAATTTAGACCACATAGAATCAATGGGCATTAACTTTAGGGGAGAAGACCATCGCCAACCATGGGAAATATTCTTCATGATGGGAGATAGAGAATATAATCTTTATTTTGATACCCACGGGGAAGTGGAAGTCGAGTTTCGCAACATATGTAACCAAATAAAAATAGTGGAATACGCAAAGGAGACAGAATGACCTTAATGACAGAAAAAGAATTTAAATATCATATTTCTGAATTCATGAATTATTTGAGAAAGATGGAAGAAAGTCTTTCTGCTAATTGGGATAAGACTACGGAGTTTCAAACCGTAGTGCGAAACAATGCTACTTCCATTCTTAATGAGCTTTCAAAGAATGAAAGGCTTGCTGACTTTAAAGCTGTTGTAGAAGGAATAAAAAGCCAGGTTCAATCAGCTATGATAGGAATTCAAAGACACAATGAGGAACTTGAAAAAGGAAGAAGAGAACTTACCCAGATTCGCGGAGAAATATCGCGCATGAAGGAGGATTTTATTAGAGACCTTAAAGAGACACTTAAATCATTTGAATCTTTTGATCCGGATAAAATTGCCACTAAAGGAGCTCTAAAAGCTATCCAAATGGTGCAAGAATTTAAAGAGGCCTATGAATACGTACGCACCATTAAAACCCTCCTTACTAAAAAAGAGCTTCCAGATTTCGGTTATTTCCCTCAAGGAGTCAATCCCCAAAAATGGAATATGCCTATTGAAGAATTAGATCTTCTTTATAGAACACGCGAGGTTCTTCAAGAAGCTAATATAAAAACTGTGGGAGAATTATGTCTTCTTAGGGAAGTGGATTTGTTGAAATGGAGAAATTGTGGAAGAAAAACCATTGCTAATATTAAGGAAAGATTAAAGGATTTAAATCTCTCATTAGGAATGGATGATAATTAAAAAGGAGAACAAATGCAAAAAGTAACATTAATAGGAAACTTAGGACAAGATCCTGAAGAGAGATACACCTCTTCTAACAAGAAAGTGGTGACGTTTTCTTTCGCCGTAGGAATTAAAAAAGACGTCGTCGTCTGGTATCAGGTAAATATTTGGGAAGAAAGAATTCCTATGTTTGAGGGAATGCTTAAAAGCCTGAGAAAAGGATCCAAGGTTTGTATCATGGGAGATCTAGGAGCTCCTCAGCCTTATACTACAAAGAATGGTGAGCCTGGAGTAAGGATGCATGTTCAACCATTCTCTATGACGTTTGTAGGGATTATGACAGGAGAGAAGAAACCCGAAACACTAGAGAAGAAACCCGAAACACTAGCAAGTTTGTATGATAAGGACTTGCCTTTTTAATGGGAGTATCTTAATATCCCCATTAAGAAATTACTGGAGATATGATGGGAAGAAATTATGAAAATTTTAAAGGAGAAAATCATCCTTCCTTTGTCCATGGCTTTGCCAACCACACTGGTAAAAGAAGGACCCTTTATAATTCTTGGCAAAATATGAAACAAAGATGCCTTAATCCCAATCATCCTAAATATCATCGCTACGGAGGGAGAGGAATTAAAATTCATCAAGCTTGGTTAAAATTTGATTCTTTTATGAAATGGGCTTTAGATGCCAATTATCAAGATGGACTCTCTCTTGATAGAATTGATAATGAAGGAGATTATAAACCCTCTAATTGTAGGTGGATTACAATTTCCGCTAATTCTAAAAAGAAATCCACCACAAAATTAGAAGATGAAATTTGTGCCCATATAAGAAAAAAATATTCTCAAGGCTCTTCCGGAAAAGATTTAGCTATTGAATATGAAGTATGTGAGGGAACTATTTGGTTTATCGTAAAAAATTTAACTCACAAGGTGGAAAATGAAAATTATAACATTTAGTGAGGGTCAAGGGTCCGACTCGTGGAAAAAGTGGCGTTCCTCAGGTATCGGCGCTTCCGACATTTCCGTTATCATGGGCTCTAATCCTTATGAAACGCCCTTAAAGCTTTGGGAGAAGAAATGTGGATATCGCGCTGAAGACCCTTTAAACGTCGCTATGAAGCATGGAGTGGAAAATGAGGATATTGCACGGCAATGGATCAATCAGAACCACCAGCTTTATTTAAAGCCCCTCTGCGTGGAAGATGATGAAGAACCTATTTTTCGTGCGTCGTTGGATGGGTGGGATAATGATAATCAGGTGCTCTGTGAGATCAAATGTCCGATAAGCGAAAAGGTGTTAGATAATGCGAGACTTAAGCAATCTATTCCCGACTACTGGTATGACCAGATGCAATGGCAGATTATGATCTCTAATCCTAAAAGAGCCTTTATTGCGCTGTGGGATTATCGAACACAGAACTGTATTACGTTGGATATGTTTGGGTCTAAAGAACGTATCCCTAAGATGCGGGAAAAGGCTAAATCTTTTTGGCATAATGTTCAGATAGGAAGAGCCCCCGTTCCAGAAAAAAGTGACTATATTGAGGTACAAGATGAAGAGCTTCATGCTTTACTTATTGAATATGAAGACTTAGCAAATAAATGTACTGCATTAAGTGACCGAAAGAAGGAACTTAAAAAGAAAATAGAAGATTATGGAGATGATGGCAACTTCACAGCTTATGGTTTTAAGATTCAACGTGTTCAACCGGCTGCAAAGCTAGATGTAGAGCAAATGAAACTGGATGGAATAGATGTTGAGAGATATATGAAAAAATCCGATTCAATTGGATATTATAAGATTTATTTACCTAAAGGAAACAAATGAAAACATTAACTAGCACTTTTGTACTCTGTTGGGCCTATTCATTCTGTGGTCTAACAGTAAATGGAGACTTGGAATTAAATTCGTTTAAAGATGTCCAAATGATTTTCGATAATATAGGTGAGATTATCTCAGAATTTAGATGGAGAATCATGTATCTCGAGCAAGAAAACGTTAATCTACATCATGAGATTCAAAAATTAACGGAAGAATTAAAAGCGAAAGAAAAGTTATCTATTCTTTCGTAGATTCGGGAGAAAACGGGGAAAGATCAATATCAATCCCTGTTTCTTTCTCGATGAGATCTTCAGTAATTTCTTCCAACATATTGTCTTGTGGATATTTACTTAAGTAAGAGCATCCTGCTACTATAGCACCTAGAAGGGATCCACTTATTGCGGTCCACATTTTTACTTTTTTACTCACGCTCATTGGCATCACGTTGGCTTCTGGACATATAAGAAGGCTGAGAGAAAACCAGCTGCGCAAACTCTTCCTCATCTAAAGGAAGAGATTTCACTCCAGACTCCTTAAGCTTAGGCTCCCATTCTTCTTTTAGTCTCTTAAAACATTGTTTGTATTTATGTTGTAATACATAAACAGCTCTTCGCTCCATTTCTTCCTGAAACTCTTCCTCTTTAATATCATTTTTAATGACTTGTTGCTGAACTTCTGAAAGAGAAAAGATTTCTCTGTCATTTAATTTAATTTTCATAATTCTCCTAACAAATTAAGGCACCAGTAAAAAAAGTTAAAAGAGTACTACCTCCGGTAATTTGTAACGTATTCCCTGCACCATTGTTAACAGTAAGGGTAGCAATGGCAGTATCCGCCGCATCCATATCTGCAATAACATTTAAAGTAAAAGAGCCTCCCGAACCGTTGGCCGCATTTACATATGGTTCCATGTAATAACTATACTGCCGATTTGAGGTGGTAATCGAGAGATATCCATTATTCATGGCAGGAGTCAAGGAAGACCATCCTGTGCGAATAGTAGTAGTAAGAAAATACCTGCCCGTTACTGGAGCGGTAAAGGTACCGTTCGTATTAAAGTCTCCATTTTGATCATATACTTCTGTGAGGGCGGTGGTTGTCCCTAATTGCCATGTTGCTCCCGCTCCAGTAGTATTAGATACACTCGATCCTAAATATGCTAAAAAAGCAGGTTGCAAAGGCATCGTCCGTTCGCCAGCAGCTGTCATAATAAATGTGTCGTTTGATCCTAAAGCTGATCCTTGAGAGATTTTAAAAGCATCACTTGCATCATCGTCTACTCCAATTCTAAACTCACCTGTAGTATTGATACTAAATTGACAGAAACTATCTCCTGATGTCCCTGGGTCCACAGTAACGTTGGTAGTAGTAAAATCTGTAGCATTATTATTGATACTATTTTGTGTCATATAAACCTCAAGTTACTGTTATATTACCCATGGATGAAATTACTACAAAGTCTGTATTAGCAACAGAACAAACTAACGTGACAGTATCCCCTATAGCGGTAGATGCTAAAGACCCTCCTGTCCCCGTAGTAGAATCTTGATTACCTATATGGATAGTTTGTCCTGCGTTTTGAGCAAGAGTCCAACCTCCAGCATTAATGCTGGATACGATTATTACATCTCCGACAGCTGCAGTTGCGGGTAAAGTTAATGTTACTCCTCCCGCATTATTGGCAAAGACCCCTTCATCGATAACTAAGTTGGCGGAAGAACCTGTTTCC
>JAEORY010000006.1 GCA_016840645.1 Candidatus Borrarchaeota archaeon
ATCGCTATAACTACAATGTCGCATCGGATAGTGCTTCCATCTTTTAGGATAACTCCCCCTACTTCATTAGGATTTGAAATTTTTCCAGTAATTTCGGAAATGGTGTTACTGGTTATTATCTTGATGCCTTGATTTTCCAGTACTGTTTCAATCCATTGAGAGGCTGGTTGATCTATTACTAGTGGCATAAGTCGATCTAGAAGTTCAACAACAATAACTTCGATTCCTTTCATTCTAAGCGCTTCAGCGGCTTTGAGTCCAATTAGCCCTCCACCTAGAATAACAGCTCTTCCTTTTTTTTCGGCTATTATCTTTTGGAGTTCAAGTGTAGTGTCAAGTGAGTTGAAACCCCTGAAAACCCCTGTCTTATCTAATCCTGGCATATTTGGGACAAAAGGTGTACCCCCAGTAGCTAGTAAAAGTTTATCATACTGTAATTCATTACCATTTTCTAACGTGACTTTTTTTTCGTTAAAATCGATATTTGTCGCTTGAGTACCAAAAAAAGTTGCTACGCTATTGTCTTCATAGAAATTAGGCTTTCGTAGATAAATATCGTCTAATTTAACTTTCTCGGCTAAAAGATATGAAATTAAGGGTCTTGAATAGGCAGAATAAGGCTCATCAGAGATTACTGCTATTTCATTGGCTTTGTCAACCTCTCTAATGGCTTCAACAGCACCAATTCCACCTGCTGAATTTCCAATGATAACGTACCTGTATTTGTTCATAGGACACATCGTCCATAGATTCAATAGTTTACATATGTCAATAATGAATTCATCATATGAATGAAATCCATTGACGTAATTGACTTACCTATAAAAATCTTTTGTTATACGTAAATGTCAAAATGAAGGAATATCCACTGATTGATGTTATTTTTGAACATCTGAATAAGACATTAAAAGGTAAACATTCAAACATTCAGATTTTCATAAGTCAAAATGAAGTAATTGAACATTGTCTCTTTACATATGTAAAATGTACTTGAGCATTCTTTTTCCTAGCTCGAAATAATGCCAAGAAATAGAAAAAAGAAGAGTGTTAACCCTTCATTAGACGCTAATAAGATATTTTTCAATTTCCCACTCTGTGATTTTCTGCATGTGATCAGGATCACCCTGCACAAGCTCTTCGTACTCTGCTACTTCTTTTCTCTTGAGTTTGAGATACCAATCGGCAGTCCAAGCGCCAAGCGCGTCTTTTATCACTGGATCTTTTTCTAATGCATCTAAAGCTTCACTTAAGGAGCCTGGCAGCATTTCTATGCCTCTGTCTACTAAGTCTTGCTCAGTAAGTTTGTATACATTTAGTCCAGTACAGTTCAATTCTTCTGGTATATTGATTTGGTTCTTAATTCCATCAAGTCCTGCCGTTAGCATAACTGCAAATGCCAGATACGGGTTGCATGAACAATCAGGACAACGGAATTCCGCTCTGATAGCCTTTTCGAGGTTGGGGTGGTAATTTGGGACTCTGACTAGAGCAGATCGATTTCCAAATGCCCAAGAAACGTAAACAGGCGCTTCATAACCAGGAACTAAACGTTTATATGAATTGATCGTGGGTGCGACAACTGCTGATAAGGCTTTCGCGTGTTTTAACAATCCGCCGATATACCATTTTCCGACGTCACTAAGTGAGTTTTCCGCGCTAGCATCATAAAACACATTATTCCCGGTTTCCATTTCAAACAGACTTTGGTGAACATGCATCCCAGAACCATTTTCACCATAGAAGGGTTTAGGCATGAAACTAGCTATCATACCATACTGTGATGCCATCGCTTTTGTTGTTTGTTTGTATGTGATCGCTTTGTCTGCAGCTTCCAGAGCCGCGGCAAACCGAAAATCTATTTCATGCTGACCCGGAGCCACCTCGTGGTGACTCATTTCAATTTCAAGACCGAAGTCTTCCATTGCTAAAATTGCAGCTCTACGAACATCAGTTCCCATGTCCATGGGCATCATATCAAAATAGCCACCAGAGTCCATTGCGTTAATTTTACCTTTTCCCTCGTCTTGTACTAAGAAGAATTCAAGCTCTGGCCCAGTCAAGAAATTGAGCCCCATATCAAAGGATTTCTCGAGTGCTTTTTTTAGAATATAGCGTGGATCACCTTCAAATGGTTTCCCGCCGGGGCGCATAATATCGCAAATCATTCTTGCAGTTGTCAATTCCTTGGGTCTCCACGGAAGAATAGCCCAAGTATTGGGATCTGGCATCGCTATCATATCGCTATCATAGATGGGGGTAAATCCTTTAATGCTGCTGCCATCGAATCCTGTACCCTGAGTTAATGAATCGCCTAGATGACCGATAGGAATTGCGACGTTCTTAAGCGTCCCAAAAATATCTACAAACTGAAGTCGCAGAAATTTGACATTATGTTTTTCTGCGAGTGTAGCCAATTCTGCAATTTTGTCTGCATCAGTTTCGACTGTTTTCATTTTAAGAACCTCTTTTTTGTAATGTTCAAGTATATTCGTCCACACTTTTTTATATATAGACTCATCAAATGTACAGTTTTTTTGACTAATATTGTACATTTCTTGATCTTTCGAATATGAAATTAAACACTTGGAAGTAATGACTATTTATAAATCTTTCGTATAGCGCATAACTAGTTTACATATTTATGTCGAAAAAGTAATACTTGTCGCAAAATGAGGATCAACTACCCCCTAAATTATTTTCCTGACGCAAATGCTCTAAATATTTTTAAAAACGTCCCTATTATTCAAAAGATCATACATTCTACTTATGCCTATTTGCGCTTGTTCAGAAGTTTACTTATAAACTGCGATTGATATAGATGTTAACTATCTAAACCAATAAAAGATGATGATTGGCAGATTTATGGCGGAAAAGCACTCTTCCTGAAATGTCTTAATCAGCGCTCAATGTGAAAACAGGTGTCTGTGTTTCAAGTATTTTAGGTAAATTACTTATGGGAAGACGCCAGAAAGAATATTGTGGCAATATCGATGTTTTGAATATGAAGGGGCAGGGCGAAACTAATGACCTTAGATCATGTAACTGTTAGAGGAGAACGACATTACGTCATAGATGGAAGGCTAGACCTTCGCCAGAAAGAAATAACTGATATCAAAAAAATCGAAGGTTTGGAACTCCTCATTAACCTCCAAGAACTAGTCCTTAGTGGGAATCAGATTAAAGAGATTAAGGGGTTGGATAAACTCACTAACCTCCGAAAACTAGACCTTGATGGAAACCAGATACGAGAGATAAAAGGATTAGAGAACCGCATTAATCTACAATATGTATCCCGAACTATAATCCAATAAATGAGGATGAAAGTTCTCTAACACGATGGAGTGCAAAATCCATAGTGAAGTATTGTAAAGACAAAAAAGATGGTAGAAACCCTCTGGCGTCGCTTGAAGCTGTTTTGTTTGGAGGAAGGAAATATTATGTTGAGAATGGCATACTGGACCTTAGCAGATTGAAAATTGCTGATATCAGCGAGATTGAAGGATTGAAACAACTTTCTCACCTCCAAACACTAGACCTTAGGGACAACCAGATAACAGAGATCAAGGGGTTGGAACACCTCAAGAATCTCAAAAGTCTAGACCTTAGTGGCAATCAAATCAAAGAGATTAAAAGTTTGGAACGGCTTTCTCTCCTCAAAACACTGGATCTTAGGAAGAATCAGATAGCAGAGATCGGTAAACTAGAGCATCTCAATAATCTCCAAAAACTTGATCTTGGTATGAATAGGATCACAGAAATCAAGGGGCTAGAGCATCTCACTAAGCTAAAAGAACTGATCCTTTTTGACAATCAGATAAAAGAGATCAAGGGCTTGGATAATCTTATTAATCTCCATGATCTAAACCTTAGGAAGAATCAGATAAAAGAGATCAAGGGCTTGGATAATCTTATTAATCTCCATGATCTAAATCTTAAAGAGAATCAAATCAAAGAGGTTGAGAGAGATTTAATAGAAGAGAGTGCACAGGAACTTGTAAAATACTGTCAAGAAAAAAAGGAGAGCAAAGTGGATATGCCTTTTGTGACAGTTGAAGGGATAAAATACGCTGTTGACGACAGCACACTAGACCTTTCTGGTATAGGCATTACTGATATCGATGAGATTGACGGTTTAAGTGAACTCACTAACCTCCAAGTACTTTTACTTGAAAATAACCAAATAGAAGAGATTAACGGATTGGAGCACCTTACTAACCTTCAAAAGCTTAACCTTAGCAAGAATCATATAAAAGAGATTAAGGGGCTGGAGAACCTTACTAAACTCTATTATCTGGAACTTAGTGATAACCAGATAGAAGAGATCAAAGAATTAAAGTACCTCATCAATCTTCGTATATTGTATCTTCATAGAAATCAGATAAAAGAGATCAAAGGCTTGGAAAACCTCACTAACCTCCAAGAACTTTACATTGGCAATAATCCGCTAAGAGAGGATGAAAGGTATTTATCATGGAGAAGTGCGCAAGATGTTGTAAAATACTGTCAAGATAAAAAAGAGGGCAAAATCGAACCTTTAAGTTTGTTAGGCAACATATTCCCAATTCCCTGTATCGAAAAACCATCGATCCAAATAGAGATGGATATTGGAATAGAATCTGACATGGACTGGCATGTCGCTGGGATCTTTGCCCTGCTTGATCCAGAAGAATATGATGATTTCTCCCATCCTCCAAAATTGATCGAGTCGACCCCCAGCAATATGATCCCTGCAGAATTAGAGCGATTGAAAAAAGAGTATCTTAAAGTAATAGATATTGCTCCTGATTTCAGCTACTCTCAAGACAAAAAAAGCTTATTAATAACTTATCGCTCGGAACAAGACCTCACCTTAAGCCAGTTTGACGATCTTTTGACTGCCATCGTGAACAAATTTCGAACGGTAATCATAGATCTCTATCAACCAAGAGGTAGGGCTGCTATTACTCGAAAATTCATCTTGCATAAGTTGAAAGAAGCGTCGGAAGAAAAAGCCAACGCAAAAACAGAAGAGGAAGATAGGTATACAATCAAGCGTATTACTGTACATGAAACGCCCGAACAAGGTCTCGTTTTAAAGGTTTTTGACAAGATGATAGATCACATTAAATCTCACGATGTTCTCGAAGATTTATTTAGTCGCCACACTTATTGGGAGTGTTTAATAGACTATTTTGGTCTTTTAATTGATTTGGTAGATAGATTTGAAGGTATTGGGAAGCGCGGGTGGGTGGAAGACGAAAAAATTACATATTTTGTCGCTGAAAAACTTGACGAATTTCTTGACGAAATTAGGAGAAACTTTGAATTGAAATTAAAACCAGATCGTGAGAGATCTACACCTAAATAATGAAGAGATGAGAGGAACATATCCTCTATATATATCTCCTCGCCTTAAGCACATTGCGGAATTTATCGAGTTTCTCTTCGAGCAAATCCAGAATTTCCCAGACGTTTTCCGATCCATACTTCGCAATCACCGCTGCTAAAAACCAATCAGTCTTATCAGTCACACCTATAAACTCAAGTTCGTGTGTGATAGCATCTTCCCTGTTACAGGTATGGAGACCATAATTTTCGATATAATCAATCAGGTCATTCAATACATCGAAAACAACGCTTGGTTCTCGATAGCCTTGCACGGTAATTTTTCTGATGATGTCCATGTCCAAGCCGATGTCAGCAACGATGCTTTGTAATTTTTCCCAGATGATAGTCAAGAGCTCATTAAGCTGACTTAGTGTTAGATCCCGTTCCGAGCAATAGGTTAATACAACCCCTTGTACATATGTACTTTGATAATCTCCATCAAAGCGAGGAATTATGCCGAATCCAGGTGTCGCGAATTCAAAGCCTTTCAATTGAAGATATTCTTTTTTCAATTCTCAAAGCGATTTAAATTCCTCTCCCTCTGGGAGGAATCCCTCCTTAGGGTAGTTGTAGACATACTTCACCAACGGCTCCTGATTGTCTTGTTCATAGTGCTCCTTAAAGACTTCTCTAAATCTCTCCTTTAAATCATCATTCAAATCCTTAAAGTCTATCTCAAAGTCTCTGACGTGCAATAGACCGACTTGTTTCAAAATATAGTCGTTCATGAAGTAAAGTTCTTTATCCGCCTCTATTCGGATAATAGGCTTTTCGATACGGGGAATAAAAAGTTCCTGATTTTCGCCATCTTTTTTTGAATCAGTCAATTTCTCCATCCTCCAATTGTTTTAAGTTATTCACACATAATAAGTATGAACAAAGTCTAAGGCACATAACCTTAAAGATAAGTTGACATTCAGACCTATGATTTGTACAGTAATAAAGCATTTAACAGAATTTGTCATTAATAAGAACAGCAGGTGATTATATGAGTGACACGAATTTCCAAACACGATATATCATAGATGAAAACGGCCAAAAGACTGCGGTAGTTCTTCCAATTGAGGAATATGAAGAACTCTTGCAGGACCTATATGATTTGGCTATTATTGCTGAGCGTCGAGATGAAGATGAGATATCTTTTGAAGAAATAAAAGAGAGACTTAAGAAAAATGGACTCCTATAGAATACTATGGAAGCGATCAGTGGAGCATGACTTAAAAAACATTGATCAACAAGAAATTTCTCGAATTATTAGCGCCATCCAGCAACTTGCAGAAAACCCATTTCCGCCCCATCATCGCAAACTTCGAGGTACTGAACAATTTTACCGAATTAGGATCGGAGATTATAGAATAATCTATTTTGTGGATGTTGAAGCGAATACTGTTATTATTTATCATATTCGTCACCGAAAAAAAGCATATCGAGGGTTATAAGCACATTTATCAATAAAATTCTCGCTTGGCGTACATAAAATTGATTTAGTATTCTTACTTCTCGGAAAGTATTATAACAAAAAACCTCGTTAAAGGAAGGTTAGACCTTTTTCTAGAGTTGAGTAAGCGTAAATCATGAATATCAGATTACAAAATATTTGCTGAGCAAAATTATTGAAATCACAATTTAAGAAAAGAAACAAGATTATACAATTATTTAGATCTCATGTGATTCCTATGTGGTCAATTTGTGTTGCCTTAGGAGAACGAACAATTGAAGAAATGATTAAACTGATATCAAAATCTGAACTCAAAGCAGATTTCATTGAATTTCGTCTTGATTATTTAGAAATAATCGATTTCAATGAATTAGAAAATCTGTTAGAAAAAACCAAGATTCCTGTAATTCTTACCGTTAGACGTAAGGAAGAGGGGGGTAAGTTTCAAGGGGGCAAAGAAGAAGAGCGTAAAGAAATTCTTAAAAAATGTGTTAGATTGCGCCCCGATTTCATTGACATTGAATTAAGCAGTTCATTTTTAAACAAAGATCTTGTAGATTTCGTGAAAATGAACGGAGTAAAAGTCATTGGTTCATATCATTCACTTCAAGATACTCCTCCAAGTAATACCCTCTTAAAGAAAATAGAGACAGCATCCAGATTGGGTTTAGATATAGTGAAAATAGTAACTTACGCAAAAGAAATTGAAGATAACCTAATAATTTTAAGTTTACATAACGCGGCGGAGAAATATCTAAGAGAAATGGAAATTGTAACATTCTGCATGGGTGAAAATGGTTCAATCTCTAGGATATTATGTCCTTTATTCGGTTCAAAATTTACATTTGCATCATTAGGAGCACCAACCGCCTCGGGTCAAATTAACCTTCAAAAAATGAGACAAATTCAAGAATTATTAAAGTGATTACAGCAGAAACACAATTTGATTTCACAAAAACATATTGGGGCGATATTTTAATTCATTTTTTGCTGTCTTGAAGTTTACAACAATCACGAGAATAGACAAGGAATGTTTATCTTTAAGAGAGAAAAAATTACTGAAATTGTCCAATTCAAAGAAATCTTTATAGCGTTTTAAAGCGCAATATGAGATTGTGAGAGATTTCTTCGAAACTACTGGAGAAACAAGTCGGAGAATCTATTCAAAAATTATGTATATGTAAATGGAGTTATTGAAAATGGATATTGAAAAAAGAATTTCCATTGATCCAGAGATCCAACATGGCAAACCGTGCATCCGAGGAACCCGAATCCCGGTGTATATCATTCTTGAGATGTTGGAACATGGTTTGACAATCCAAGAAATTCTGGAAGAGTATCCCCATATCAAAGAAGAAGATGTGAAGGCTTGCATTGCTTTTGCGAGACGATTCGTTGAAGGAGAGGAGATTTCCCGTTTTGTCACCCCTTAAGTTTCTTCTGGATGAAGACGTTTCTCACAAGACTCTAAAACGGCTCAGAAAGCGAGGCTTTATAGTAGAGTCAGTGAAGACTCTAGGACTTTTAGGAGCGAAGAACAGCGATCTATTGAATTATGCTACCTCTAAAGAATTTATCCTTATCACTCATGATAGAGATTTTTTATATCCATCGAGAAAGGAGCACTTGGGTATCATTATAGTCATGATTCATCCCAAAACAGATGATCATGCAGGAAAGATTCTAGAACAATTCTTACAGATCATAGATCCTGTTAAAATCATGGGAAAATTAATAAGACTCGAAGAAAAGCACTGGAGTATCCAATAGGAGTTTAAAACGGAACTTTCAGCGCATCATTAAGGTCACCAATAGAGCTCAGACAGATCAGCCTTCAAAAAATGAGACAGATTCAGAAATTAATAAGTGAGTGAAATGATCACGTCAGAAACACAACTTTGTGGACTGATTGGACATCCAGTCAAACATTCTCTTTCACCAATGATGCATAATGCAGCATTCAAAGAAGTTGGCATTGATAAAAAATATTGTTATGTAGCATTTGACGTCCTTGAAAGTGATTTAAAACAGGTGATAACTGCAGTTAAAACATTAAACATCCGAGGATTGAATGTCACAATCCCTCATAAGCTTGCTGTAATGGAGTACCTTGATCTTATCGATACGACAGCTCAAAGCATTGGTGCTGTTAATACAATTGTAAATAATCAAGGATTTCTCAGAGGATATAACACAGATCTTCTAGGCGTGACAAATGCATTAAAGGAAGCCGAATTTGATCCAACAAACAAAAAAATTGTGATATTAGGTGCTGGTGGTGCTGCACGGGCTGCATCATTTTCAATCGGAAGAAAAGCAGCTGAACTTGTCATTGTGAACCGGTCAATAGAAAAAGCTAAGGATCTTTGTAACGACTTAATGGAAAGTGTGATTGTTGAAGCCCGATCTCGTGATTTATCAGAAAAAATTCTGAGAGAAGAGATGAAAAATACAGATCTTCTCGTTAACTGTACATCAGTAGGAATGTGGCCGAATATCACTCAATCTTTACTTAATCAAAAGGATATCCCTGAAACAATCACAGTGTTTGATACGGTCTATAATCCTCTTGAAACGCAATTATTAAGAGATGCAAAAAAGGCAGGAGCAAAGACGATTTCAGGTGTGGAAATGTTTGTTTATCAAGGAGCTTACGCATTTGAGCTATGGACAGGAACAAAAGCACCAATTAAGAGGATGAAAGAAATAGTCATTAATAATCTAAAAGGCAATAAAAATGAAAAATAATATTGTGATCATCGGTTTCATGGCGACAGGAAAAACAAGCGTAGCCCGATATCTTGCTAATGAATTAGGAAAAAAATATATCAGCACAGACGAAATGATTGTTAAAAAAGTAAACAAGGCTATCAATTTAATTTTCGAAGAAGAGGGCGAGATCAGGTTTAGAGAACTAGAAATTGAAGTAATTAAAGCAATCTCTAAAATGGACAATCTTGTAGTTGATTGCGGTGGGGGCATAGTTCTAAACTGGATAAATGTAGCCCGGTTGCAAGAGAAAGGTATTATAATTTTGCTCACAGCGTCAGTAGAACAAATTCTGGAAAGATCTGCCTCAAGCCCAGAAAGACCTTTACTTAACGTTCAGGATGCAAAGGAAAAAACTACTGAACTTTTAAGGTTTCGAAAACCATTCTACGAGAGAGCAGCAGATGTTAGTATAGATACAACGAATCTGAAGGTTAATGATATTGTTTCAAGGATCTTGGAGATCGTGAAAGCGAAGGATTAGCAATGAAAGTGAAAATAAAGCCCTCAACGATTGAAGGACAAGTTGTAGCGCCTCCTTCCAAAAGTTACACCCATAGAGCACTAGTTTGTTCAGCGTTAGCTAACGGTGAGAGCACAATAATTTCGCCGCTAAACAGTGATGATACAGAAGCTACGATGGATTTATTGGAGAAACTTGGTGTTAAAATACGTGTAAAAGAAGACACTTGGAACGTAAATGGTGGACAGTTATATCAACCTAAAGGAGATTTGTTTTGTCGAGAATCTGGAACAACTATGAGATTTATGACAGCAATTTGCTCACTGGTAAACGGAACTTGCAGATTGATTGGTGGAAGTTCACTATCAAAAAGGCCAATGAAACCATTGATTGACGGGTTGAAACAACTAGGCGTTGAATGCGCCTCTGAAAGAGGATTTCCTCCTGTAACTGTGAAAGGAGGGCTGACAGGTGGACAAACAAAAATTCCAGGTGATATAAGTTCTCAATTTATATCCGCTCTGCTGTTAGTTGCACCTCTAGCAAAGGAAGATACAGAACTAATCCTGACAACACCCTTAGAATCTAAGCCATATGTTCTGATGACAATAGATGCACAAAGACAATTTGGTGTAGAAATCGGGGCTTCTGAAGATTTAAGAGAATTTTGGGTAAAAAAACACGCTTACACACCAAGGAATTACAAAGTTGAGGGTGATTGGTCAAGTGCAGCATTCTTATTAGCCTCTGGTGTATTGGCGGGGGAAATTGAAGTACAAAATTTGAATGAAAAAAGTTTACAAGCAGATAGAGAGATCTTGAATGTGCTAAAACAAATGGGAGCAGAAGCCATTTCAAAAAATAGGAATATTAAACTAAAGAAATCCGAATTAGAAGCCCTCAAGTTTGACGTATCTGATTGCCCGGATCTATTTCCAATACTTACAGTTCTTTGTGCAGTTGCTGAGGGTAAAAGTAAATTAACGGGGATCAAAAGACTCAAGATAAAAGAATCGGATAGAATTGCTGCAATGAAAGAAGGTTTAGTGAGAATGAATGTAGCTGTGATGGAAGAGGAAAATAGTATTATAATTAAAACCTCAAAACCTAAGGGAGCCATAATAGATCCGAAAAATGATCATAGGATAGCGATGGCATTTGCCATTTTGTCTTTAGTTGCAGAGGGTGAGACTATAATCCAAGATGCAGAATGTGTGTCAAAATCATTTCCGACTTTTTGGGATGTAATGAAATACTTAGGCATGAATTTTGAGGAGATAACATGAGTAATAGCTTAGGAGAAAAATTCCGGATAACGAGTTTTGGCGAGAGCCATGGAAAATGTGTGGGTGTTGTGATAGATGGTTGCCCTAGTGGTCTATCGTTATCTGAGGATGATGTCCAATCCGAATTAAACAGAAGACGTCCAGGTCAAAGTCAAATTACTACTAAGCGACAAGAAGAAGATCAAGTAGAAATTCTATCTGGCATCTTCAACGGTTACACTACGGGTGCACCAATTTGTTTGCTTGTTTGGAACAAAGATGTTGATTCTTCTAAGTATGAACTCTTTAGGAATGTACCTCGACCAGGTCATGCTGATTTTACTGCACGCCAAAAATATGGTGGATTCGACGACTACCGAGGTGGTGGTAGATTTTCAGGTAGAATAACCGCAAGTTTGGTGATGGCAGGTGCTGTCGCTAAAAAACTCCTACGAGATGTTCTAAAGGTAGATATCGCTGCCTATACAATTGAAATAGGCGGAATCAAGGCTAAGAAAATAGAAGATATTTCCTTAATTACGAAAAATGTTGAAAAAACTCCTATACGAACTGCTGATTTAGAAATCGCAGAAAAGATGATTGAAATAATAATAAAGGCCGAGAAAGAAGGAGATAGTGTAGGAGGGCTAATTGAATGCACAGTGACAAATGTTCCAATCGGTTTAGGTGAACCTGTTTTTTCTTCTTTAGAATCCGATATTAGTAAAGCCATTTTTTCGATTCCTGCAGTTAAGGGAATAGAATTTGGCGCTGGGTTTCGCGTTTCAGGAATGAAAGGCTCTGAAAATAACGATGCGTTTACCTTTCAAAATGGGAAAGTTGTCACAAAAACAAATAATGCTGGAGGAATCTTAGGCGGTATATCCACTGGCATGCCTATTACCTTCCGAATTGCTATCAAACCTACAGCTTCAATCAGGAAAAAACAAGAGTCCGTTAGAATTTTAGATAAAAAAGAAACTGAACTTCAAATTGAGGGAAGGCATGATCCATGTATAGTCCCCAGGGCAATTTCAATTGTTGAATCCATGACGGCGGTGGTTTTAGCCGATCATGCGATAAGATACAGCCTAATTTCGCCAGTGATCAAGGGGGAAACTTATTGAGTCTAGAAGAATTACGTGACGAGATCAAAGAAATTGACCTTAAAATATTGGATCTCATTAAAAAACGATTGGATATCGCTAAAAAGATAGGTCTCTACAAAAAACAACACCAAATTCCCGTTAAAAACGCAAACGTAGAAGAAAAAGTATTAGAACGCGCAGAGGATCATGCTATAATCCTTGGAATACCTATTGAACTTGCACTTGATGTAACTAAATTGTTAATAGAATTCTCAGTAAAAATACAGCTATAGAATTTGTCAAATAGTCTCAGTGATTGATGAAAAAGTGATGAAAGTGATCCGAGACATTATGAAACGACGAAGAAGTATTAGACGATTTAAGAGAGATACATTTGCACCTGAAAAGTTATGCTCAATTTTGAAAGCAGGCTTACTTGCACCTTCAGGTGCAGATCAAAGTCCATATATTTCAATTATAATTGATAAAGAACATTTAAAAGGACAGATAAGAACAGAATGCGAAACTGCAGACAAAGGATTCCATGAAGAGTCTCCTGATTGGCTAAAAGAGTGGTTTGCTAAAAAAAAATCACATCTGAGAAACAGTTCCTTACAGACGCTCCGTTCTTGGTTGTAATAGCTGGAAATACCACAATGCCCTATTGGTTAGAATCAACTTGGATTTCAATAGCATATATCATCCTAGCTACCGAAGAGGAAGGTCTAGCTACATTGACATACACACCCGGGCAAATGAAGTTTCTCATTCCGCTATTAGACTTGCCAGAAGTGTACGAACCTGTAGTCATTCTTCCAATAGGATATCCTGATGAATCTCCGACTAAAATTAACAATGATGATAAAAAAACTCAGATCTTTTTTAATAAATTTGGTGCTGAAGAGAATCCTTGTCATTCTTAGTCACCATTGCAATCAAAAAATTGCTAATAACCACTTTAAATAATTTTTAGGCTAGGTTTGTTCCTCATGCAAGTTACTCTTAACAAATTCGTAAAAAAAAGGACAACTTCTCTTATTCTCTTGCTGATTTTAGTAACTAGTTCTTTCGCAATATTGTCGTCATATCTACCACTCATAGATAAAGATCGTTTTTCACCAAAGGGCGAAGATCGAATTCCTCTTACTACATGGAAATTCAAGATAGATCCAAATAAAGATGGAATGGAGGAAAAATGGTTTAAGATAGATTGCGAGGATTCACGATGGCAAGATGTTTTAGTTCCTTCTACATGGAATTTAGAAACAGATCTTGAATGGTATAAAGGTTTTGGATGGTATCGTGCCCATTTTTTTATTCCTGATGTTTGGGAAGCGTCGCGGAGTGACGAGTTGATAAATGTACACTTCCTTGCTGTATTTCTTAAATGCGATGCTTGGTTAAATGGTCATTATCTTGGAAATCATCATGGAGGCTATACTGATTTTTCTTTTGATATTTCTTCAATTGTTAATTATAGAGAGGAAAATATTCTTGCTGTTCGTGTTGACAATCGTCTATATAATACTCAAATCCCTGGTAAATCCTTTGATTGGTGGTTTTGGGGCGGTTTAACTAGAGACGTATTTATAGAAAAACATCCTCGTTTGAAGATATCAGATATTTCTATTTCTACAAAGGTATTATTGAATGATCTTGCTCTCATAAATGTGACTGGCACAATTATAAACGATTATAATTCTGACTTGGAGAGCAACATCCAATTAAAACTATTGAGTGATGATATCCTTGCCTATTACTCTTCGTTTGATATTTTAACTAGTTCTAATAATCATTATCAATGGTCTAAGACTTTATTGATGAGTAATCCTAAATTATGGTCTCCAGAGGACCCTGATTTATACAAAGCAATAGTTAGTGTTAGTGTAGATAATCAAGTACTCCATAGAGTTGAAGAGCGGTTTGGAATACGTGAGATTAAGAGAAAGGGGAATGCACTATATTTAAACAATAAAATGATCTTTTTGAAAGGATTTTCTCGCCATGAGGATTACCCTGGCTATGGAAATGTATTGCCTTACAATATCCAATATGAAGATCTTAAGATGATTAAGGAAAGTGGTGCGAATTTCGTTCGTTTGGCACATTATCCCAATCACCCAGTTGTTCTTGATATTTGTGATGAGTTAGGACTTTTAGTGTGGGAAGAAATTCCTGCTTGGCATATTTCTCCCGAGAATTTATCTGATTCAGAAATTATAGAAGAATGGGCAAAACCACAAATGAGAGAAATGATTCAACGCGATCGAAATCATCCCTGCATCATGTTCTGGTCGATTGGAAACGAGTTTGATACTATGTCTGCTCCTTCTCTAATTTATGTGCGCACAATGGTCAATTATACACGAAGTTTAGATGCTTCACGTCTAATTACATATGCTACAACTAAATATCAAGGAGATCTTGGCTATGATTATATTGATGTTATATCAATCAATGCGTACATGGGCTGGTATACTGCGGAGATTGATGATTTTGGAAAAATATTAGATGATATCCACAAATATAATCCCAATAAACCTATTCTGATAAGTGAATTTGGTGCTGGTGCTGTTTTAGGGAAAAGAGGAGAAGGAAAGTTTACGGAAGATTTTCAAGTAACCTTTTTGAAAGGATATTGGAGTCAAATAGAAGAACGAATGTGTGGAAGTTCTAACAACACTGGATATGTTGTCGGTGCAGCATGGTGGGTGTTTGCAGATTTTAAGAGCCCGCGACGTGTATCTAGCCCTATTTCAAAATACAACCTTAAAGGTGTAGTGGATTCACTACGACATCCAAAATTAGCATATTTTGAGATTACTAAACTTTTTAATAATATGTCATCATATCAATCTGAAATTGAATTTACACCTTTTATTCAAATCGGTTCCAAATTCTTTTTTAAGAAATTATATTTAGAGAAAGTCGTGACATCCTGGTCACGATTCCTTACCATAGCATCACATATTTACCCTATAGTGATAGTCAGACATGGGAAGGGCGCTTTTAAATTGTCCAAAAAGGACAACCCCTCTCTACCAGGAATCGGGAGGTAGCCTCCATCCTCTTTTATTAGTGAGGACTTCATCGTCATCCAGAACTTCATACTTTTTAACAACTTTTGGTACTGAATGGGGGCAGTTAGCCCGCTTTCTCTCCTTCGCCTGCGTCTCCGCCTTCCATAAGCCTCATATGACGGGACTCCGAAGAGAAATGTCTTCAACTGCTGAAATAAGTCATAGTTGATGACCTTCAGGGCGAACATCATCGCCGCACACTTGTGAATGTCATACCCTACAATGTGAGAAATTACGTCACCTAACTTGCTGGTGTAGGCCTCCGACCTCTCACTTACCTTTATACCTTGCAATTCCAACCGCTTCAACCGCTGACGGAATCGGTACTGCGGTAGCTGTTTAATCTTCCGCGTCGCTTTCTTGCTGTAACTCCAGAACCTGCCCGTATTGAGATGTCCCACCACTACCTCTGCGTTATAGTGTCTCGCCACATTGCCGATTTTTTCCACCAGTTTATTCAACAAATGATCTCGCTTTCCCTGTCGGGTGTGTTGTGTCTCGTGGTGGTTGAACTTCCCTATCGTCACAACCCGCCCATCGTTCTTGTTCATCACCGCGAAATCGGTGTGCCCCGCGTTTACGTCCAGCGTCATCACCCGCGAGGTCTCCCGTATCATATCTGGTAGTTTAATGGATATACGTAGGTCATAACCCATACCAAAGTCCCGTCTCTTGAGCTGCACGGTGTAAGGATGAGAACCGTCCAGATACCCACTATATTTATCGAGATATTGTTGCGGGATGAATATCCTGACAAACATCCACTTGTTACCCGTATCGTTGCAGCAGGTATTGATACGCAGTTGCATGGTGGAAAGGTCGAGTCGGAGGTTGAGGTTGCCCTGCTTGGTACGATCTCCGCGGGAAAGAAGGAGCGCATTTCGGCGTTTTTTGTATTCTTCCTTGGTGATTTTACCTTTCTCTCGTAATCGCTGGTTCTTCAAGCCGCCAAAAGTAGTATTGTAAGGCAAGTTCTTGATGGAGTAATAAGCGTCTTTAATATAGCGAGAATTAAGCCCGGTTTCTTGCTGAAGGATGGTTTCGATAGATGGAGTCTTGACGCCTTTGCGTTTCATGGAGAAGGCACGTCTTCGGGCGTTACCGAAGTGTCTCATCAGGTCGTCCAGCACTTGTGTGTTTGCTAGTGAGGTGAGAACTCCAGGAAGTGTAATAACTGCCATAGTAGGTCCCTTACACTAGTTAGTAAGGAGCGTCACCCTTATGAACAGACAGACCCCACCATGTAACTAAAAAGATGAAGCGGAAGACGAATCCCCTCAGAACTATGAAGTTATGTAAAGTTATAGTAAATTAACAAAAACTGTTAAATCCTCCCTACCCTTTCGGATAGGGCTTCCAGCTTTCCACTGTAGTTCTCGCTCCCTCACGGGAGGCGACGCTTCGCCACATTCACTACAACTATGGGCTTACGGAAGCTTGCCAGGTTGCACACGCTGCTCACCCTTATCCTGCCCCTTTTTTAACTGCCTGCAGGATGCTATTGATCTTTTACCCGCTATCCGACAGGTTAGCACGCTGCACACCATAAGGTGACGTTCTTGTAACGCCGGATAAGACAGCATGCACGGGCTTCCTCACGTTTAGCCCTGTCACCTGCTGACTGGTCGCATACAGGAGGATATGCCCCCACCCAGTCGGGCATTACGGGTACATTCACCGTACCATATATAAAGGTTCTAAAAAACTATAAAAAGCCATCGGCATTCATTCCTTCCTCTCGGAAGGAGGCTTCCCGCCGATAAAGTTAAATGTGAAAATAGAAATCCGTCAAGGAAACATTAACGAGTTTGTAAATCTCAATCAAAAATCGATGGTTTTAAATATGATTACTATAACTCCTCTCCAAAATTTCAAGTTTATATATAATTTTTCAACAATCACGTACGCTAAGGCGGAAAATTGAAAAGATATTTTTTAAGTCGCGATCACAAATAACTAAATCCTGCTCATTGGAGTTGACATCTCTGTTAGGTCGTTTCAAGCAAATAACTGAAAAAGTCTTTAAACCATTTGCAAAAATCCTTGCGGAGCTTGGACTCAGACCAAATCATCTTACAGTAATCGCCTTCATCCTTTCAGTTCTTACAGCGTACTTAATTCTAGTTCATGATTTCGCGTGGGCTGCGGTAGCATTGCTTATTGCAGGTGGGTGTGACCTTCTTGATGGTTTAGTTGCCCGTATCACTAATACCGTTACGGTTAGAGGTGGTTTTCTAGATTCGGTTTTCGATAGATATAGCGATGCTGTAATTATTGGCGCAATTACTTTTTCAGGAAACTGTGAACCGATTTGGGGCGTTCTTGCCATTTTTGGTTCACTCTTAGTTAGTTATGTTAGGGCTAGAGCGGAGAGCGCAGGGGCAAAACTAGGAGGTATTGGTCTCGCTGAAAGACCAGAAAGGCTTACTATAATCGCATTCTTCTCATTCTTCAATTATTCAATTCACCGTGAACTTTTCAATACCGTCAATTATATAGACCTATTTAATGCGCAGGGAGATATTATTATTCGGATCAGTATGTTAACATACGGCCTTAACTTTGGCATGATTATCCTTACAATCCTCACACAAATTACATTAATGCAAAGGATTTGGTATGCTTGGAAAAACCTACCTGGTGAGCCTATATCTCTCGAAAAAGAATCTAGTTAATTTTATAATATTTCGCGAGACCAATCAAAAAGTTAGAGGATTACCGTTTCTTTCAACATTGATAGTTGATCGAGTGAAACATATAAACTAACTCTTCATGTTTTCATATACCTTATCTGAAAAAACATCTTCTAATAATTGTTCGAGGAATTCTTTAGCATTAAGCATTAATTTTTTACCAAGTTCTGTCGCGTTATAGTATTTCCTATCAGGTCTTCCCATGGGCGATTCTTCCCAAGAAGTGTCCACGAGTCCCTCTCTCTCCATTTTGTACAGCACTACATAACAACTAACTCTAGCCGGCGAGAAATCGAAGTTTTCTTGAATTTTTTGCCGGATTTCATATCCGTACATTGGACGATCTTGGAGAAGCCGTAGGATGTAAATCCATAGATTCTCCTTTGTCAATTTCTTTTTCAATCTTTTGTATGCCTTGGTTTCTTGCGCCAGCTGCTCTGAACTCATCACATTCCTCCTGTTATGCATGTGTTGCATGCTTCACTTTAAAAAAGTTATAGGAAATAGGACCGACTATCTTTCCTATTAATATTGTAGTCTTTATAGCTCTATTTATTTTTTTAAAAAAACTTATTAAAGCTAACCCCTTAAAGCCTTTCAACTTTTGGAGGAATTATCTTTAGTTGATTTGACTATCATCTTATATATCTTGGCTGGCATCGCAGTTGGCTTTGTGGCATCGCTCATTGGCATAGGTGGAGGATTTCTAATGGTACCGATCCTGCACCTCCTATTTGGCCTTGAAATGCATTCAGCCATTGGAACAAGTTTGTTTACGATCATTTTTACCTCAACTAGTAGTAGTGTTGAATATGCAAGAAAAAGAATCGCTGATATTTTACTTGGAGCAACTATGGTCCCCTTCACTATTACCGGTGCAATAATAGGTGCTAGCATATCCACAAATATTCCAGGAAACGTTCTTAAGGCAATTTTTGGCATTGTACTTATTATAATTAGCGTAAGAATGTTTCTTAAGAATAATTCAACGGACAAATCAGCCTCTCAAATTAATGAATCCTTCAAAGTATCGCCTTCTAAATTCTTGACATTGAATCGAACTGCTGTGCATTTTAATGGTACTAGATACGAATATGCGGTTAGTATTCCGCTAGTTGGGTTTTTTGGCTTTTTTGCCGGCTTATTATCTGGGCTTCTGGGCATCGGTGGCGGAAGTATTCAAGTTCCAGTACTTACTCTAGTGTTTGGAGTACCAATTCATGTTGCCATTGCCACGTCGATGTTTATTATCGTGTTTACATCAACTTTCGGTATGCTAACGCATCTCTATATAGGAAATGTATTACTGGCTGTAGGTATTTTCGTGGCTGTTGGAACGATCATTGGTGGGCAAATTGGTGCACGAACTGCGCAAAAAATAGATAAAATAAAACTTAGGAAGATTTTTGCAGTTTTAATGATCTTTGCAGGTATTCGGATGATTATTTCGATATTTTCTATCTAAGAGAAGAATTTTAAAACAATTAACTTGGAGTAAGTAGAATGAATGTTACAAATGCAAATTTTGAGTTCCTTGTACAAGCTTAGAACCCATTATATTTTCCTATGTATTCATTAAATCGCCTCTGGAGACCCCTTTCGCAAGGTTAACCTTCCACTTATGCGTTTACATTCATTTTACAAAATCTTTTCGCTAAAATATGGGAAATAGTCACACGTTCCATATTAAAAAGATTATTAAAGACAGCCATTCTTAAAACCCCTTAATCTAGGAGGATTAACTATGGCTGATTTGATTATAGTGTTATACATCTTAGCAGGCATTGCAGTCGGTTTTGCAGGGGCATTGCTAGGACTAGGGGGTGGTTTTCTGATGGTACCTATTTTAAATCTCCTCTTTGGTCTTGAAATACATCAGGCCATAGGAACAAGTCTGTTCACGATCATTTTTACCTCGCTTAGTAGTAGTGTTGAGTATGTAAGAAAAAGAATTGCTGATCTTTCACTTGGAGCAGCTATGGTCCCCTTTACCATTTTAGGTGCAATACTAGGTGCCAATCTTTCAAATCTAATTCCTGAAAACGTTCTTCAAGCAATTTTTGGCATTACACTCTTTATAGCTAGCGTAAGAATGTTTTTGAAAAATAATAAGAAGGCTAACCTCGCAACTCAATCAGATGTGACTTCTAAGGCATCATCTTCTAAATTCTTGACATTTAATCGTACATTTACAAATCCTGACGGCACTACATTTGAATATGTGATTAATATTCCGTTAATTGCACTTTTTGGTTTTTGTGCAGGTTTCTTGTCTGGGTTACTAGGAGTAGGTGGCGGAATCGTTCAAGTTCCAGTACTTACTCTAGTGTTTGGAGTACCAATTCATGTTGCCATTGCCACTTCGATGCTTATTATCGTGTTTACATCTAGTTTCGGCACGCTAACCCACTACTTTGCAGGAAACGTGTTACTTGCTGTAGGCATTTTTTTAGCCATTGGAACGATTATAGGCGGGCAAATTGGTGCACGAATGGCACAAAAAATAGAAAAAGGACAACTTAGGAAAATCTTTGCCATTGTGATGGCCTTTACAGGTATACGAATGTTTATCACATTGTTTTCTATTTAAGGCAAGATGAGGGATGATATTAAATGAATGTTGCAAAGGCGATTATAAAGCTCATGGAGTCTGAAAAAACTAAATTTGTTTTTGGACATCCTGGAACACAAACACTTCCATTTTATGATGCTCTTTATGATTCCAGCATTTATCACGTGTTAGTCAGGCATGAGCAGACTGCATCACAAGCAGCGGATGCTTATGCAAAAATTACAGGCAAGGTGGGCGTTTGTGATGCATCACTTGGACCTGGTGCTTTGAACTTGAGCATTGGGATCGGGTCTGCTTGGATTGATTCTGCACCCATGATCGCTTTTACTGGAGATAGGCGAGAAGAAATCATAGGGAAGGGTGCCTTTCAACATATTGATGTTCACTCTATATTTAAGCCGATTACAAAATGGAGTGCTATTATTTCAACAAGTAAAATGTATCATACCATGCGTACAGCATATCGCGTTGCCTTAGGCGGACGTCCTGGCCCGGTACATTTAGTGATACCTGAGGATGTACTTCGTGAAGAATTAGAGGAAAAGGAAGATGTCCAAATTGAAAGAATATATAGATCCCTTTCAAAGCCAAGGGCAGATCCCGAGTTAATCAAGAAAGCTATTGATCTCCTTTTACAGGCTGAACGCCCAGTAATCTTGGCGGGTGGTGGATGCCACTATTCTCCCAGTAGTGCCTATAAAGAACTAATAGAATTAGCAGAACTATTATGGAATCCAGTTGCATGTACCCTTAATGGGCGTGGATGTTTTCCTGAAGATCATCCTCTTTCTATTGGCAGGACAGGAGTTTTTAGCGCAAGATACGTCAATAAATTTGTTTATCAAGCGGATGTACTTCTGGCAGTCGGATGCCGCTTTGCTGACTTAAGCACGAATCATTGGAAGATTATCAGCTCCGAAACGAAGATTATTCACATTGATATAGATCCTACAGAAATTGGGAAGAATTATCCAGTTGAAATAGGTATTGTTGGAGATGCAAAAGCCACGCTGTCCGATCTTATAACTGTCCTCAAACAGCGTCTAACAACGCCACGAGCAAAGGATACTCCTTGGTTGCAAATGCTAGAAAATGGAAAGAAAGAGTGGCAAAATGAAATACATGACAAGATAACATCGGATGATGTCCCTTTGAAGCCCCAACGAGTTATGAAAGAGATTCGTAAATTCTTCGACCGTAAAACAGTTTTTACGCTTGATGCAGGTGAGCATAAAATGCTAGCGGCTGCCAATGGCTTATTAGATATTTACGAACCTGGCACGTGGATTAATTCTGGAGAATTTGGACCCATGGGGTACGGACTTCCAGCAGCTATAGGATCCAAAGTTGCCAGACCAAATGATAATGTTGTTGTCATAGCCGGAGACGGAGGTTTTTCTATGACAATTCAGGAATTGGCAACCTGTGTGAAACATAATTTGCCGGTAATAAGTTGTGTGCTAAATAATGATTGCCTTGGAGTGATTAAAACCTTTCAACGTAGAACTTACGATTCTCGATTTATTTCATGTGATCTTAAGGGCTCAAATCCCAACTTTGTAAAAGTTGCTGAGGCTTTCAATTGTTATGGCGAAAGAGTGGAAAAGCCATCCGAGATCATACCCGCATTGAAGAACGCATTGAAGGCTACAAAAGAAGGCGTCCCTGCGGTAATTGAATTCATTACAGATCCCTTTGAAGCACCAATTCGCGTATGAATTGAATTTGAGGTGAGTTTTTGAAGAATGCGCCTGCAATAGTTGTACATGGTGGAGCGTGGGATGTAAGTCGTGAACTAGTTGGTCCAAATAAAACTGGAATAGGTCACGCAGCTATAGCTGGAATTGAAGCCCTTAAAGACGAAGGCAATGCTTTAGATGCTGTTGAAGCAGCAATTAGGATTTTAGAAGATGATGATTCGTTTAACGCTGGAATTGGTTCAGTACTAACTTTAGACGGACATATTGAAATGGATGCTGCGATCATGGATGGAAAAACGCTCTTGGCGGGTGCTGTAGGATCTGTTTCAAACGTTCGCCATCCTATTTCTTTGGCCAGAAAAATTGCTGAAGAAACGATCCATGTGTTTCTTGTTGGCAAGGGAGCCGATAACTTTGCCAGGGCAGTTTGCGCACAAGAAGTTTGTACTTTTGGTGAATTAGTTGTTGAAAGAAGGAAAAAATTATGGGAGGATATAAATGAGCGTATGGGCGAAAAACTCGTTGATGGATATCTCAAAGCTCAGGTTGAACTACTTGACAAATATCCTCTTCTAAAAAACGTGCCCTTAGACACTGTCGGTGCGGTTGCTATTGATATGAACGGAGATATAGCAGCTGGAACTAGTACTGGTGGCATGCCGATGAAGTTATCAGGACGAGTTGGTGACTCTCCATTGATTGGATGTGGCACCTATGCAGATAATGACTCTGGTGGTGTCTCAGCAACAGGGCATGGAGAGTCAATTATCAAAACAACTCTCGCGAAAACTACTTGCGCTTTAATAGAGCGCGGACATAACGCCCAGAAAGCTGCGGATGTTGCAATTGATTTTCTATGGACTAAAGTTGGTGGTAAAGGCGGAGTTATCGTGATCGATAAAAATGGAAATGTGGGTTTATCTTATAATACAAAAAAGATGCCTAGAGCTTGGATGAATAGTGAGATGCCAGATCCAGAAGTCGCTATATAGATAAATGAAGAGGAGTCTACGATTTGCGTGCTTCATCTAATTTTTCTCTGATGACATAACCTGGGGGCGGGCAACCTTCGATGAATATTCCAAACTCTGCAAATTTTTTGCAGCAGTTACCAACCAAAATATTCTTTTCACATTTTTCATCAATTTGAACATCTGGACCTATATAAAAAATAGAATTTTTTAGGTCGTCGATTCTTCCATCAATTTTCGCATATTCTAAATTTCTTAGCAATTCTGTAAGACATCCACTACAGGCGTTCCCAATTATAAGTTCAATTCCTTTAAACTCTTTTAACTGTAGCCAGGGTTCTTTGAAGGTCCTCTTGACTGTTTCTATTGGCTCTCCGTGCAGTTCCATGTTATCAATATCAATTTCGCCCAACCCTTTTGAATATGCATACTTAATGTGTTTAATTTCGTTTGGATCCATCCCCATGATTTTTGTACAAACGCTATCTACAGTTACTGGTTCAAATCCTACAACGATCAAACCCATTTCTACTGGAGTGCCTCTTGAAGGTCCAAGTCCTTCTAAACCTACAATACCATCTGCGATGACAATATCTGGAGTGAACGTTGCATTCAAATCGGCGATACCTTCTTCCAGCCCAGCAAAATGTACCTTAGCTTTCTCTCTCCTAGGTAGCACGCCTTTCATATTTTTCAAAGCTAATGTGACGCCCGTTGCGACATGGGTCTTCATTACAGGAATATCGATAATCACATCACTATCAACTACAGTTTTGACAGTTCGAACTTCTTTTAGCACAGTTCCCTTTGTAATAGGGACTCTTATGATTTCATCTTTGTCAAAATCTACAATTTTCACAGATTCCTTTTTTGCTACTTCGTGCATTCCTGAGGCATGTAAGCATTCTTCGGTGACTCTCCCATAAACCGAACTCTCACCAATTACCGGTGTTGCTCCCAACTTTTTTACCATTTTAACTATGACATGAACTACCTTTGCATCCGTGATGATACCCGAACCTGGTGAAAATGAGCCCTGTACATTAGGTTTGCATAATACAATATCCCCTTTAGATATTACAGTATCAAGACCGCCTATTTCATCAAGGGCCTTAGTTATATCTTGTTCTATGTTGCCAGTACTTGAAATCGCAACAGGGTGCAATTCATCGCCTCTTTTTAACTCATACGATGCATCTTGGCTATGTTGAACTGAACGGCTATTACATTATATACTCAGTTTAATATACTTTCTAGAGTATCCTATTGCATGACGAAGGGTGGTTGAATGAATATTTCACGGGAGAAGATTCAGCAATTTCATGAAAGGGAAGACATTGCTCAAGACATGAATAAGGCATGGGAGAATCATTCAGATTTTTTGAAAAGATTTCCTTTTAGGGAAAATCCTGATTCCATAGAAGAACTGACTAAGGAGAGACTTTGGAAAACGGGCTCTAAGGAATCTTTCTTTTATTGGTTGCAATATCCCCTAGGTTGGCTTGGACGTTATACCGTTTGGGGGCAATGGTTGGATTCAGCTTGTGAACAGATAGATTTCTTTAAGGAATTGATTAAACAAGTTGTAGACGATTCCAAATCTCTCTCGGAGAAGGTTGACTTGCCTTGTGAAAAAATTAGTGGTTTTGGAGGAGACAAGCACATAGCCAAGAAGATAATCTCAGTCTATTATACAGAAGAGGTAATACCAATCTTTAAGACGGAGAATCTCGAATACTTTGCGGAACAACTTGGATTAAACTTCGAAGATGAGGCTCATGAAAAGTGTAACAAGGGGTACAGTGATCTTTCCTGCGGTGAAAAGTGGGAACTTTTTAACAATATTCTTCTCCAAGAGAAAGAGAAGATGAATGAGATGAAGGATTGGGATAACGCGCTCTTTGTGAGATTTCTTTATGAGGAGTATTCTCCCCCAAAGCCTATGGAGGTTAAAGCGGGATTATTAGGCAAGGTGGGCATGCTCTTCGAGCCCGCAAATGAAATGGGAGTTATTTGCCTTTTCTCGATGCACCACAGAGAACTTGGCTTTCCTTATATCCTGAAAATCAGGACTACCTATCCTGATGCCATAGTGATAGATGAGGATGGTGAGCCTCAAAAAATCGAGTTCGAGTACGTAGCGTCAAACTTTAAGCAACATGGACACGACCCTGAAAAATTTGACTATATTATCTGCTGGAAAAATGATATACCTGATGTAGAGTTAGGTCCCAAAGTTATTGAACTCAAAGGGCTGATTGAGCAACTGGTCAATGCGTGATAGCATATCCCATTTTTTGTTGGTAAATCCAAAATTCATTTTTCAGGAAAATATTGGCTTTAAAATGAAACATTTGAAAAAACAGACGCAAAGACTTGATTATCTTGGTTTACAAAAGAATCAAGCTTTTATACTTAGCTTACAAGCCTTCTAATGCTATAATACACATAATATAGGGGATACACAAACTTTATAAATTATACATTGTTTATTTTATATGGGCTGAGTATAATGCATGAAGATCCAATAATCAAACTTATAGCTGAAGGTCACTATCCTGAAGTCCTTGAGATAAGCGAGCAAGTCGATGAAGGATATAATCCTTCGTTTAATAAGACTGCTTCCCGACTGTATCTTCGTAAGGGGAATAAAGCAGTTATTGTGCCTAAGGGTTTTGAATGGTTTGCGATGAACTATTACAACCTGAAAAAGATGGTAGAGCAAATTCCCATCAAAATATTCATCAGTTATCCGAGAGAAGATCTTTGGCTAGCTTATAAGTTACACAAAATGCTTTCTGAAGTAGGTGTGCCTGTTTATTTGGGAGAATTATATCCCGAGCCAGGTATGAGCCTATGGACTCAGATTGAACTCATGATTCGAAATTCTGATATTTTCATAATTCTATGGACTCAGAACGCGCTTAATTCTGCATTCGTGAACCAAGAAATAGGCGTAGCAAAAAATGCAGGAAAAATAATCATTCCTATAGTCGAGGAAGGAGTTGAACTAAAAGATGCTTTAGAGGGAAAGGCGTATATTTGCCTTAATAAGGATGATGTCCAAAAAACCCTAAGTTCGATTTGTTCAGCTTTGCATGATTTCTTATCACAGAAACTCGAAGAGATAAAGAAAAAACGATCACAAGGGTTGGCATTCGCATTAGGTGCCATCGCTTTCTTAGGGTTACTGTTTGCACTCGGAAATAAAGGATGATTATAACTTGAAAAATCTAAAGATGAACTAAGTATTTGTTGTGATAACATGACCAGAACGTATGATTGGGGCTATATAGCCAGAGTAGTGTTGAATCAACAAGAACACACAGATCTACAAATTATGAAGTTGTCAGTTCCTCACCCTTTGGAGGCGGGTTTTAGAAAAGGACGCGGTGATTACGCTGGACAAAAAGCTAATTATAGACTTGCTTTACCGGATGGCAGAGGTCTACACGTAAAGGAATACGATGATTATTATCTCATACATCGGGATAGATGGGATCCATCAATTGACCCTTTGAGACACATAATCGAGGATTCACCTCAATGGCTGCCTATTTTAGGAATTGGTGGTATCTTAGCCGCTATCTCAGTTGGAGCACTAGTGGATACATTGGCGAAAGCACTCCGTAAAAGAAAGAAATAAGAAATTTGGTGAATATTTTGACTCATTTTAAGGAAATCTTTGAACAAAATTATCCTGGTCAATGGTTAAAATTCCAAAAATCGGGAAAAAAATTCAAAATATTATCCACTATGATTTTGCAAATGAAGATGTTCTATGGAGTGCTATGTCTATACGCGGCACTACATTACCTTCTGAGGAATTTGAGAGGTTGGAATTTCTTGGAGATTCAATTTTAAAGACAATTCATGGAATTCTATTATATGAAAAAAGCGAAGAATTTCAACCAGGAGAATTAAGTGTTTTTAGGCAAAACTTGGAGAGAAATTCTTCGCTTTTTTCATATAATAGAATTCCATGAATTG
>JAEORY010000323.1 GCA_016840645.1 Candidatus Borrarchaeota archaeon
ATTTTTTTTCGCATAATCTCTATCTTCTTGTGTGACAGGTACACAATCCTTTCTCTTACATTTACAGCAAACATTTAGAGCATAATCATGCATTTTTTATGCCTCATATCATATTAAAACTTCTTTTATGAAAATTAAATCAATTTATATCAATGTTATTTTAGATGGTTAGTCGAATTTGTTTCTATGGCATTAAGAACATACTCACAACAAAGCCCTTGAAAAAACGTTAAGCCTCTACAATCCCAGGTTCGCCATGTATTTGGATCAAGGAGGCATTTTGATCTCACATTTGGGCTATCACACGTATAAAATGGACATTCTCGTTCTTCAGATGTATATGTCGATAATAAAGCCTCAATTCGGTCCTCTTTTCTCAATGGATCATAATGCGGTGATATTTTTGTTTTCCTCAGAACGGCCATCTACTAGTTCACTCCAAAACTAATTTATTCATTATTAAATGGAACAGATCTTATTTTTTAAGTGATCTTTTTTTTTTAATTTTGTTGTATTTTTACTGAATTATTAATATAATTTTTAGTTCAGATATCATATTTTTGATATATTTTGTCAAATCTTTTTGTTCGATAATGTATATCGTCGAAAATAACATAATAAAAGTGTATATCATAAAATAATGGTTTGTTTAAACTTTCAGCAATTTTTCTCAGCTTTTGGAGATCTTTGATTTCAATATAAACTATCTTTTCTTTTTCAAGAGATGTTAATTCCTGGATTCCAATAGGATAGAAAAGATGATTTTGATGATCAATAGGTTCAAAGGATTCTTGTACAGACATCAACGGCATCAATTCCAAGTTGGATTCATTCACATTCAAACAATTGTTATGGCGACTTATATTGCAAGGGAGACCGTTCCTTTCATAATAGACATCTCTTACAGAGTGACTATCCACCCACCAATAACGGAGTGGAGTCCCCGCTAGGACGGTTGAGCGGGATACCTGTCGCCATATAGGGGACAGGCTTTGCCTGTTTTAAACTAAAGCGTTTCTTACGCAGTTCTTGATACACACGATAGATATTTATAGCGGCAATATAATCACGATCTGCCAGATAGCAACACGCACTACACTGAAAGAATCTTCCTCGTTTTATGGCGTGGCGGGAGCGGGGATCGCTTATTTTCTCACCTTTGGCCCCACAACGCGGGCAAAAGGTAGAAGTCCATCTCGGATTTACTCGGGCAATCCTAATCCCTAAACGCTTTGCCTTGTAACTGAGGATGTCATACAGCGCCCCTCGTAACCAGTTCGACAGTTTGCGTGAAAGCTTGCGCCGATGTTTCGGCGTTTCATATTTGCGCAAGTCCTCTAAGGCTATGGTTTTGCACTGCCAGCGCAAGGCGGTCTCCAGCAGTTGATTACTTGCCAGGTGCAAGATTTCTTCCCGATAGCGGTTCAGTTTACGATATAACCGCTCCAGTTCTTGACTTCGTATGCTCTGCCCCACCCAGTGTGCCGGATAACGGTCTAATTTGCGTTGCAGCCGGGCGATATGGTGATAGAGCGCTTCTATCCGCTGTAAGATGGTTGTAGACGGCGACCAGAAGATCGGAGTGTTCAACTGTGACCCCGTTTCGCAGATTACCGAGGTTGTCAGGTTAATCACTCCTAGGTCGGTCGCCATCACACGATTCTTACATAATGGTTGTGGTGGTTGCGTATGAGTGTGATCCAGTGACCAGAAGCATTCCAAGAAGGGCAACGTCAAGCCACTTTTCAGCGTCAGATAGCGTAAGGTAGGAGCACATAATTTGCTTGTGGGATGACTTACGCGTGGTTGAAGATTTTCAGGTAGTGACAAGGTACACTCCTGCCATACCCAGTGGGACCTTTGTGAAGGCCGGGGACGGCAGGGGACTTTCAGTCGGATATGGATGGTGTTGGGGTCTTTTTCTGGCTGCCAGTCATACTGAATGGCCTGCCCGTCATCAGGGCTGTAGGGCAGGATAAATGAGCGAATGTGCGGTTTCACCACTGCCGCGTACGGAAATTGTTTCAACAAGCTTAAATCCAAGCCGAGATGATAGTAATAACGCCGGAAAGTGCGTAGCGTTTGACGCATCAGCGCCCAGCGGTAATATTTACCTTTAAAATTGGCTATCGTGAGAGTTACAGTACGTACCAAGGTGTTGAGGTTACCTGCCACACCCGTATGTTGCACCACCCGTAGCACATCAAAATAGCATTGTTTGCGGATAGCTTGTGACCGGAGGATGCGTCCCACCTGTTCGCCAATACACCGCCTGATACGTGAAGGGAAATACACCACACGTCCCTTGAGGGTTAAGTTGATCCGTTGTTCGTCGATCACTTTGTAGGCTTTTTTCTTGCGGGTGGAATCCAACGTATCAATCCACTGATCCGACCATAATTTTTTTAATAACTGTTGAGCGGCCTGTAGTGCCAAATCCCGTAGCATATCCAGTTGGTGGCATAATGTGGTCTGCTGTGGGAGTTTGAGTGGATAGGATTGCATCAGAGAGGTCATGGCTGTTAACGTTCCCAGGCAATGATGGTGATGTGTGAGTTGCGTGAGGTACTTGCACAGCAATCTAGGAAACCCTGCTATAAAAAGGCAGCATTTTTTCCGATAGGAACAAGTGAGCCCTCACCTGCCTCTACCTACCTAAAATCTTTGTCTACAAAACACTATATTTGTCTAAAACATTTTAACTGTTACACACCCCTCTGTATAACTGAAGCTCAAAAACAATAAGCGACAAAAAAAGCATTTGTATAGTATACAGCGACGTGAACATTGAATAAGAGTAATATCACTGAAGGTACCTGAGTAGTATCAACACTCTTATAAGATGTTTTAGAGGGGAATCTCAAGATCGTCTATCTTAATTCTAAAAAAATCGAATGATCGGAAGGAAAAGAAATGCACTATCCTGAACTTTGTAGAGAATTGCTTAAGTTTATTCGAGGGGATATCTCATTTTCTACCATTCAGAATCGTTTTTGTCAATATTGGGATAGAGTACGAAATAATGGTGGTCTACTTATTGAGAATGAGGATATTGTGGCCAAAGTTCAGATATTGCAGATAGCTGTTGAAGCTTATGGCTGTGGACGCTACATAAAAGAAGATTTATTTCAGACAATAAGCCGATTCGCTTTGGAAGTAGACCACTAATTAGATATAAATAATGTAAATTCAAAGTTAAATACAAAAAAAGGAGATATTTACAAACCGAGTGCACGTTTTGCTTTTCGATACATGCGGTCGGGGTTATTATAGAATCCTCGAATAGTTGAAGCTACATCCTGATAAAATCGAATACCCTTTTTCAACATGTAGCCAAGTACAACCTTTCGTTTGTCAATTTCATGCCAAAGATCATCAAGAGTCATACCAGAATGTTCTGCAATTTGCTCGAGCTTTACTGATCTCCCTAAATAATCGAATGAGTCATTTTTTGCATTCCAAGTGTACACTTTGTTTGTCAAGAGTTCGTTAGTTACCGCATCCATACCTACCATTTCTTGAATATCGATACTCCTTCGAATGTGAACTCCGCCATAACGCACCTTTCGTTGGACGCACACAGTATCGAGAGACGTCAACATTGTTCGTGGAATATTCATAGGTTTTGATTCAAGTCTATGAATTACGGAAGACACCGAATCTCCATGCATGGTTGCCATACCTAAGTGTCCAGTAGCCATTGCTTGGAAGAGGAAATACGCCTCTTGGCCTCTTATCTCTCCTACAATGATAAAATCAGGTCTTTGTCTAAGAGATGCTTTTAATAGGTCGAATAATGTAACAGAGCCTCGTTTGAGACCATCTTCCTCTGCACCCAAACCTGTACGTGCAATGCTGGAAATGACGTTCTCGTGAGGGATATTCAATTCAGCTGTATCTTCTATTGTGACAATCTTAAGTCCAGGTCTTATAAACATGGATAGGGTGTTTAGAAGCGTTGTTTTGCCAGAAGCGATGCCTCCAGCGATGAGAGCTGAGTGGCGGTTCTCAATCAAATACCATAAATATGCAGCCATATCTGTATTTAGAGTATTGAATTGAAGCAGATCAGTGATTGTTAAAGGATCTGCACGAAACTTCCTAATAGTAAATGTGGAACCCCTTTGAGTAACCTCCTTTCCATAAGTTAACTGGACTCTTGAACCATCAGGAAGACTAGCATCAAGTATAGGGTTTGCAATGGAAATATGGCGACCAGATCTTTGAGCTATTTTAGTGATTGTGCCATTAAGTTCTTCCTCGTTTCTGAATATGAGATTTGTTGGAACCGATTCATATTTTCGATGCCAAATGTAGATAGGGATTCCAACTCCATCACAACTGATATCCTCAATCGTCTGGTCGCGAAGCAATGGCTCAAGTCTGCCAAAACCAATAAAATCTCGTGAAACATAGTATAAAACTTTGTCAAAGCTTTCATCATGGTCTATTTCTATTTTCTCTTTTTTCCAAATGGTCTCTATTTTTTCGCGGAGATATTCCATTTTTTCGTCTTCTTCTTGTAGTTCCCCAAAAATTATATCGATATTTTCAATCATTTTCTGTTTGATAATATTAACAACAGTGCTCTCTTTTTTCTTCAAGGGCACCTCAATAACGTGATACATAGTTCGGCGAGTTTTGGGATCTGTTTTAATTTGTGCGTAAGCAAAAGGAGGAATAAGGGGATAACTTTCCTCTAAAATAGGAACTTTCAGTTCTTCTTCGGTTTCTGTTTTTTCTTTAAGTTTTTCTTCCTTAATTTCGTTTGGGAGGGTCATAAAAGTCCACCGCTGCATATTTGGAATTCTTATTCAGACTTATGTACTTCTATTTGAAGCAGTTTACCTATATAATTATAATAATTTAATAAAAAAGTCTTCTTTTTACTTTATTTGTAATAATAACATAAAACTTGTGGTAAATGTATCAACTATTCATTCATTAGATTATGGAGCCTTCTCATTAAAGTGCTATGACCTTATATCCTTGATCTATATATTTTGACATCCTAGGATGTCCGGACATTTCATCACACAGAGGCAATTCTTGTTCCTCAGCACTTTGTAGAGAGCCCATCTTGTTTGAACAAGCCTTACATACACAGTCAACTAATCCCAGTTTCTTTACTTTGTCATATAGATTTGCAAATAGCTTGTTTGGATCTGAGAGTTCTTTAATCTGCTTTGTAGCTGTCC
>JAEORY010000324.1 GCA_016840645.1 Candidatus Borrarchaeota archaeon
CTGTAGCTCTTGCACCTATTTAGCAGACCGCGATTATATAGCCGCCATTAATATCTATCGTGTGTATCAAGAACTATGTAAAAAACGCTTTAGTTTACAACAATCAAAGCCTATCCCCTATATGGCGACAGGTATCCCGCTCAACCGTCCTAGCGGGGACTCTACCCATATTCTTATCGTGGGTGGATAGACACTATCTATAGAATAGATGTCTATTATGAAAGGAACGGTGCACATATCAAAAATAGGAAAATAATATAATTTCATGAGTGGAGATCGAGCCTATGGATGACAATTATAACATAGTTGCTCTTGCTTGCGACAAATGAGGTTACCCTGCAGCCGATTTAGCTGGCACATGTCGCATGAAGTACCCACCAAACATAAATATTGTAAGGATTCGTTGTACTGGACGACTCAACGCAGGACACCTTCTTCACGCCATTCGGCAGGGCGCTGATGGTGTGATGGTAGTTGGATGTCACAAGGGTGAATGTGAATTTCCTGACGGAAATTTGAAGGCAGATAGAAACGTCAACTTTGTTAAACGAATCCTCAAACGACATGGTCTCGGCGAAAACCGAGTCAATATGTACTTCCTGTCTGCTGCAGAAGCAGATAGATTTGTGGCAGCTGTGGAGGATACCCTCAAGAAAGTCGAAAAGCTTGGACCAAATCCATTAAAACCTGAATGACTCTTGAAACGTAAACATTGTGGTTTCAAGAAGACAACCCTTAGAATGCAAAGGGGCGTTTAGAATTTGGTTGAACTAAAAGAAAAATTGAATGCAATTGTAGATACCGCAGAGAACTTTAGAACGAAAGTTCTTCTAGAGAATGAAGAGGAGATAATAAAAAAGGGCAAACTTGATATTAAACTGATTCACTATATTGAAGATCAAGTGTTTGAAGATGATTTAAGAAGACAATTAATCTTATCTAAGTTAGCCCTTAAAGACGGAGTCTCTATTTCTCGATTAGCAAAAGAATTGGATTTAGAAGAATTTGACATCTATTCACATCTTTTACATCTAGAATCGGAAGGAAAAGTTGAAAGCATATCTACCAAAGATGAGCTGGTCTTCAGAACAAGAATTTCCGAAATCGTTGAAGGTGAATTACTTAGATTAAGCCTACTACCGCCAACTGACGTTGCTGTAGGTCAATCAGTACAAAACATTTTGGCTACGCGCTTATGTACTTTTTGTGGATTGTGTGTCTCAGCCTGTCCAGTAAATGCACTTTCAGTAAGTGACAATGGACCAATTCTCGATGAAGAAGTGTGTATACACTGCTCTCTTTGTTTTGAAAACTGCCCAAGAACTTTTTTACCGATTGGTTTGCTTAAAGGCTATATATTAGGAAAGATCATCAATCCCGATCATCATCTTAAAGAAGAACCTATTGGCCCATATAAGAAATATGTAATGGCACAGTGTACTGATGATGCCATAAAAGCGGTAAAGCAAGATGGTGGAGTAGTCACATCATTAGTTGCTTCATTATTGGAAAAAGGGGAAATTGATGGAGCAGTTGTTGTAGGACTTGAAGCTGACCCATGGAAACCAAAACCTCGCATTATTAGAAATATTACTGAATTACTTAAATGTGCTGGGACTAAATATGCTATGTCTCCAAATCTATCACTTTTAGACACAGTGCGAAAATCTGAATGTGACAGGATATGTGTAGTTGGGACGCCTTGTATGCTTCAAGCCCTACGGAAGTATCAGGTGTTTTACGGAGACGTTTTTTCAGACATCTTTGGCGAGATCGTCGCGGTTCTTGGTCTATTTTGCATGGAAAGCTTCCCCTATGAGGGATTAAAGAAGATTGCAGAGAAGGGTGGGGTTCAATTAAGCGATGTGAAAAAAACTGATATCAATAAAGGCAAATTCTTCCTCCACATGAGTGAAGGTGATCCTATCGAATTACCGATAGCCGAAGTCGCTGAATTTGCCAGAGAAGCATGTCATTACTGTGTAGATTTGACTTCTGAACTGGCAGATATTTCAGTTGGCAGCATAGGTGCCGCTTCAGGGTGGTCCACTGCTGTCATTAGGACAGACGTAGGCAAGCGAATATTCGAAAATGCGGTTGAGGAGGGCTACTTAAGGATAAACGAGAAGCCAATTAATATAGAATTGGTCGAGAAGCTTTCTAAGAGAAAAAAAAGTCGAAATTCTAAAGCAGTGCTGAAGAAATATCAGCAATCGCCTGAAATACCCCCACACTATTATTTCTCAATCAAGGAATTGACTCTAAAGAAAAAGGTAAACGAACAGCTCTAAAAGCTTATGAAGGTGGAAATTATGACATCGACCAAGATGGATCCTGAAGACGAAAAAATCCTGCAAGAAATAGTAAAAGGCTGTTATCAGTGCGGAGTCTGTACTGGTTGTTGTCCTTTAGGTTACTTCATTCCTTATCAACCTAGTTTATATATTTTCGACCTTTTGCTTGGAAACAGGGAGAAAATCCTGCAAGAGGGAAAACTTTGGACTTGTCTCACCTGTGGTTATTGTTATGAAAAATGCCCTCAGAACGTTAATTTTCCAGAAATGGTTAAAGATGCTAGGGCTGAAATGATAGAAAAATTCCAAATTCGTGGAGAAGAAGCCCATGATAGCATTTTTTCACTCTCTCAAAAAATGATGGCAGACGAATCTCTTCAACGAAATCTACCAGACTATGTAGTACCCGAAGGAGTAAATGTAGTTGAGACTGGAGAGACTGCGTATTTTATAGGATGCCTTCCATTTTTCGATGCTTATGATTATTTCAGAAAAGAAATCGGCTTTAATGCATTATCAATAACCCACGACACCTTCAGAATTTTGGACGCCTTGCTTGATGAACCTCCAGTAATTCTTCGTAAGGAAAAGTGTTGCGGGCATGATGCACTATGGCGAGGAGATATTGATGTCTTTAAGAGTCTAGCAAAGCAAAATATTGAAACAATAAAGGCTAGTGGCGCAAAAAGAGTCATTTTATCATGTGCAGAAGGATATATGGCTCTCAAGCGCGAGTATCCGAGACATTTTGACTTTGGTAAGGTTGAGATACTCCACATAACTGAATTTATCGCCCAGAAAATTGAGGAGGGGGCGATTGAATTTACTCAACCATTTTCTCCCGAAATAACTGTAACCTATCATGATCCTTGTCGATTAGGACGATATATGAAAGTCTATGATGCTCCAAGAACAATTCTTAACAGCATGGAAAACGTTGGAGTACGTTTTTACGAGATGGAACGAAACAAAGAAACCGCTTTATGTTGCGGCGTTCCTTGTTTTTTAGGCTGTAATGATGTTACAAAGGGTATTAGGACAGACAGAGTAATGGAAGCAGAAAACACTGCGCAAATGTTGGTTACTACGTGCCCTAAATGCCAAATTCACTTTAATTGTCTTATCAATGAAAAGCGAGAGAATGGAGAAGGACAACAGTTTCAACTGAAAGTATATGATATCGTGAATTTAGTTTCTAAAGCAATGGGACTTGAACAGAAATCATCTGAATCCTAACTAAGAACAGATGACATATGGACAGAGAGGGATCTTTATGGAAAATGAAGAACAATGTATTGATAGTTCTCAACTTGACCCCAACTTCAAATATGAAATAGCAGCTAGCCCAGAAGGACGAGGAATTTTCTTTTGTTACCAGTGTGGCACATGTTCTGCATCATGTCCAGTTCAGCACGCATTCGATCTAAAACCACATGAAATCATACAGAAATCACTTTTAGGACTCAAAGATGAAGTTCTCAATTCAAAGACTATCTGGATTTGTACTACATGCTTTAACTGTTTAGAAAGGTGTCCACAAGGCGTAAATCTCACAGATGTTTTGTTTGCCATTAAAAATATCGCATCTAGAGATAGAGAAATGCCTGATGCTGTAAAGACTCTGCTGGAGAATATCTTCGAGATGGGAAGAATTGCTGAAATTTCTGATTTTGAGAATGACGATAGAGAGGATTTAGGATTACCCGCTATACCTGAAGAGCCAGATGTTGAAGGAATAAGGAAGATCTTCAAAAAGACAAAGATTATGGAGTTAATCGAGGAAGGTGAATGAGGTGAGCGATAACCATCGATATGCACTTTTCTTAGGATGCACAATCCCCTCTCGTTACAATAATTATGATGCCGCGGCACGTAAATGTGCGGAGATATTAGAGATCGAATTTGTGGATATGCAACAGGAAGGTGCTGGGTGCTGTGGTCCCATCTTCTTGCGATCGGCTGACTTTGATACCTGGATTTCTATGGCAGCAAAGAATTTGGTAATCGCTGAAAGATTGAATTTAGATATTGTTGCATTATGTAATGGATGTTTTGGAACTCTAAAAGAAGTAAATCACCTTCTAAAGCATGATGATCAATTACGTGAACGTGTAAATACAGTTTTATCAGAAAGCGAACTGCCGGAATTCAAGGGAACAATTGAAGTTTATCATTTCATCAAAATGCTTGAAAAATATGGACTTGAAAATATTGAACGGAAAATGTCATTACGTTTTGAAGATCTAAAAGCCGCGGTGTTTTACGGTTGCCACAGCCTCAAACCATCAGCAGCAGCACAAGTTGACGACATTGAGCGACCTCACCTCCTTGAAGACTTAGTAGAGATAACTGGTGCCAAAGCCGTAGAGTGGGATGAACAACTTAAGTGCTGTGGAGGACCAATTCTAGCAATAAATGAGAAATTAGCCGAAGAACTTGCCAAAAAGAAATTAGATAGTGCTAAAGCAGCAGGTGCAGACTGTACAGTCATCATATGTCCGTTTTGTGAAGTTATGTTTGATGTAGAGCAAATAAAAATAGAGTCAGATCTTGGAATAAAATATGACTTACCGGCTTTATTCTATCCGCAGCTACTTGGCTTGACGTTAGGATTACGATTTAATGAGTTAGGATTTCAATTTAACAAAGTTGACGCGACTAAGATTAGAGGGTTCTTGAAACCCATTTAAAAAGGGTGAAGATCATGGAAGAAGGTCAACAAGTAACAGGTGCAGTTCTTGTAATCGGAGGCGGTGTAGCAGGTATCCAATCAGCCTTAGATCTCGCTGATGGTGGATTTAAAGTTTTTTTAGTTGAGAGAGAACCGAGTATTGGCGGCAGAATGGCTCAACTTGACAAAACCTTTCAAACTGGTGACTGCTCACTCTGTATTTTAGCT
>JAEORY010000325.1 GCA_016840645.1 Candidatus Borrarchaeota archaeon
ATATAATTTTTTATTATAACCTTAATTTACATTTAGTCAAACAAAAACTTATTGAACTTCTTTAACTTGTCAGGAATCGAACCAACTCATGGCCTGGGATGATATTTTTCATGAATCTCCTTTAATCTTTCTCTTGCTACATGAGTATATATTTGTGTGGTGGATATATCAGCATGCCCTAACATTATCTGAACTGATCTAAGATCAGCCCCTCCTTCAAGAAGATGGGTGGCAAATGAATGCCTTACTGTGTGGGGAGTAACACTCTTAGTGATTCCAGCCATCAAGGCATATTTTTTTATAATCTTCCATAATCCCTGTCTTGTTATAGGGCTCCCTCTGCTGTTAAGAAAAAGATATGATCCGCCTGTTGTATATCTTTTTTTTAACAAAATGGGCCTGCTTTCTTGTAAGTAATTCTTTAAAGAATCCATGGCCTTACTTCCCATTGGTATGATTCTTTCTTTGGAACCCTTACCCATTGTCCTAATAGATCCAACTTCAAGATTAATATTGTGTATCGTAAGGCCTATCAGTTCAGTAACCCGTAACCCAGTTGCATATAAAATCTCTACTATGGCTTTATCCCTTTTGCCTAGTGCTGTAGTTATATCTGGTTGCATAAGAAGGGATTCCATCTCATCCCTACTTAATACATCAGGTAAATGTTGGTACATCTTTGGTATTCCCAGCAACCTGGCTGGATTTGATTCAATATTTCCTTCGGATACTAAAAAACGGTAAAACATTCGTATAGAAACAAGGCACCTGGCCATTGATCGTGGTGATAATTTCACATTTTGTTCAACGATAAAGGATGTTAAATGGTCTTGACTAATGTGGACAGGTGAAACTCCTTTCTGCTTTAAAAAATCGAAAAACCTAATAAGATCATGACTATACGCCACAATTGTATTTGTAGATAAACCCCGCTCAACCCTCAGTTGATGAATAAACTGATCTAATAACTGATTTTCAGAATTCTCTTTGCCTGAAGTCATGGTCCATTTTCCTAAAAGGAATAAAAATTCTTGTTTGTTGTTAAAAGCCTTGCACTGTTTTCTTGAAGTAACACCATCTCCTCCAACCTGACACCACCTTTTCCTGGTATATATATCCCAGGCTCAATGGTAAACACCATTCCCTCTTTTAAAACCTCTGGCTTAAGTTGTCCAACGGAAGGCTTCTCATGAGGAGCCATGCCAATCCCGTGACCAAGAGAGTGACCAAAAAAATCACCAAATCCAGCATTTGTTATAACATCTCTGGCAATGAAATCTGCCTCATCGGTTTTCATTTCAGGCCTAACAAACTCTAATGCGGTTAACTGTGCCTCACGAACTATCTTGTAAATCTCTTTAAAATCTAATGGGGGGGTGCCTAAAAAAACAGTCCTGGTCATATCTGAACAGTAACCATCAACCCTTGCACCTACATCGAGAATTATTGGTTCTCCCTTTTCTATTCTTCTCTCTGTAGGCACTGCATGAGGCAAAGCGCCATTTGGACCTGATGCTACGATAGGTGGAAAGGCAGAGGCATCAGCCCCATGTTTTCGTATTAAGGTTTCAATTTTCCATGCTACATCCTTTTCAACCTGACCAGGTCTTAATTCCTCAATTACCTGTGAAAGAGCATCTCCCATAAGCTGCGCGGATCTGCTTAACATATCGACTTCTTCTGGCCCCTTAATCTTTCTTATCTCTTCAACTGTATTGAGCAGCGCAGTAAGCTCAACTGGTGTAGAATGTTGAGATGCCTTTTCTTTTACCTCTTGATAGGTATCCCAAATCAGGTAACCTCCTTCAAACCCCAATTTTCGCGTATGTAAACGGTCAAAAATCTCTGGTAATATATCAATTAAGCCCTTCTTGTGAGTTACGACCTCAAAACCAACCACCTCTTGCTGTGCCTGGATTGTGTATCTTGAATCTGTGAGTAAAAGAGCATGATCCATAGTTATAAACAGACAACCTGAAGACTCATCTAATTGTCCATCAGCGGCCTTAAAGCCAGAGAGATAACGGCGATTCTCAGGCTGGGTAATCCATATGGTATCCACCCCAAGACTGTCAAACTTACTTCTCATTAAATCTAAACGATTTTTAAAAATAACACTGTTCATATGTATTTACCTACCCTTTTCACAACAACACTCCTTGTTTTCCTGCCCACTATCATGAGCACTCACTCCAGAGAGGCAGCGTGATCCTGAGCACTGTCCTCTGAGATTATCATTCAATAGTTATTGAGTGTGAAAAATATGTGCCTGAAAGCAGGAGTTACGATCCAAATATTTTGAAATATACTTAACCGCCCGGTAAAAAGAGTAAACGTTACTCTTCTGGCTTAGGTTGGGGTTTTGCTGCTGGCACCTCGATTTCATCTTTAATTTTATTCATCTCATCATAAACATTCCGTAATACGTTAGCCACAGCCTGAGAGGAACCGCCCCGTGCAAATTCCTTAGCGATAATTACTGCATGCTTCAATGATTCTTCTTTTTGAGCTTTTGTAGGCATGTCAAATCTCCTTTTTTTAAATTAAAGGTTTACTTCCTCATTTTTTTGTGTTTCTTGACAAAACCCATAGATACTTATTACAGATAATTCATATCATTGTCTGCTAAATTTAGCATAAGACATCCTAGACAATTTGATCAGTATCGGCAAGCCAAATTGATTCTAAACTGGGATTTTATGAGTAGATTGGAAGGTTGAGAAGGCAAGATTAAAGTCGCTTGGATGAATGGGGCTAGTAATAGTTTCTATCTTATGGTGCCGAAGGCGGGACTCGAACCCGCACAGGCATTCACCCACTAAGTCCTGAACCTAGCGCGTCTACCAATTCCGCCACTTCGGCACAAAAGTTCCTTGATATATCGTGCAAAAAAACTTACCCTTATGCACACTATTTGTCAACAATTTAGCTATTCTAATCTTTAAATATAAGGGAGTTTTTTGTGGCACAAGACCTTGAATACTTATTGGATGTTGGAAGGCAAGCAGCCCGGTTAGCGGCAGAAAGGATAAAGACCATCTATAAGCAATACCTTTCAGGTGGCACTATCGGAATCAGAGAAAAAGGTAAAGACGATCCAGTAACTGCAGCTGATATGGCTGCAAATCAGATTATCAAAGAAAAACTCAAAAGTATCTTTGCTGAACATGCTATTCTAACAGAGGAAGAACCTGCTACATGGAATAACACAGGATATGAATGGGTCTGGATGATTGATCCTTTAGATGGCACCAGAGATTTTATCAAGGCCAATGGTGAATTCGTTACTATGGTTGGGCTCACACATCATGGTGAACCAACCATTGGTGTGGTAGTAGAGCCAGCAACAGGGTTAGAGCTTTATGCATGCAAGGGTTTAGGTGCATATAAAAGCTGGCTGTCTGAAGGAGATACATCGACAAGAGTAAATATGAATGATGCACCAGACCTGAAAAATTTGCGTCTTGCTGTAAGCCGCTCACACAGAGATCCAAAAATAGACACATTTATTAAAATGCTTTCTGTAAAAAGGGAACTACCTTCAGGAAGTGTGGGGAGGAAGCTGGCTATGGTTATCAATGGAGAGGCAGATATCTATGTGCACCCTGCCAGAGGTACAAAATTATGGGATACCTGCGCCTGTGACGTTATTGCTTCAGAGGCTGGTGGTGTTCTCCTCTCAGGGAATGGGGCGCCGATACGCTATCTCAGGCCATCAGGAGATGTTGAAAACCATTATGGTCTACTGGTATGCCCGACTAGAATTTTAGACAAGGTAGTCTGGGCATCAAGGAGTGTGTGGGGGTTGGAGTAATGGCATAGCCGTTTTAAGTGACTAAAGTGAGCCTGCCCTTGTGCAACGTGATCTGAATATACGCTTGCTTCTGATGTATCACCAATCCTGGTCTATCTTTGCTGAGTCAAGTTTTACCAGGTCTGGGCCAGGGCTAAAGTTATAATTGCCTAAATTGGCTCAACAAATTAAATGCACTCAACAAACAAAGCAAACCTTTATTAGCACTGCTCATAAAACTTCACAATAGCCTTGGTAAGGGCATCCACGGTATATTCATCAGGTATTATGTCTACCTTAAGACCTTTTTCGACTGCCCTTTGCGCAGTAATTGGCCCAATACAGGCAACCTTCGCCTTTAACAATTCTTTAAAGATAGATTGCCTTTTTAACAGGTCTAAAAAATTATCAACAGTTGAAGGACTGGTAAAGGTAATCATATCTATTGCACTATCTTTAAACAGCATGCTTAGTTGATGCTGACTATAATCTGGCTTTACTGTCTGATATGCCTCTGCAACATCGACTGTCGCTCCCAACTCAGTAAGTTTTTTAGGAATATAGTCCCGTGCTATCACAGGCCTTGGCAAAAGAACCCTCATCCCATCAAGAAGTGATTTTTTTAATCCCTCCACAAAACCCTCTGCCCAATACTGATCAGGAATAAGGTCAGGATTAATTCCCTTATCAATTAAAGCTGCTGCGGTTCCTGGCCCTATAGCACCAATATTAATACCGTTAAGATACCGGGAATCCTTTTTTTGAAATTCCAATCGTTTAAAAAAGTATTTCACCCCATTAACACTGGTAAATATAATCCAGTCATACTCTGAAAGACTTTTTATTGCTCTATCAAGTTCCTTCCAGGTTGCAGGGGGAAGTATGGTAATAGTCGGAAATAATAAACATTCGGCACCTAACTCAGATAGTGTTCGGATAAACCCTGCTGCCTGATCCTCAGGCCGCGTAATCACCACTTTCCTTCCAAATAATGGACGTGATTCAAACCAATTGAGGCATTCACTCAAATTTACTACATCCCCAACTACAATTATTCCAGGGGCTCCGAGGCGCGAATCTTTCACCTTTTGATCAATATTGGCAAGAGTTCCAATTACTGTCCTCTGATTCAGCATTGTACCATTGCCCACAACTGCCGCTGGAGTCTTTGTTGATTTACCTAAATCTATCAACTTTTTTACTATTCTGTCTAAATTTGCAATACCCATAAGGAATACAAGAGTGCCAGATGATTGAGCTAATGCATTCCAGTTGATATCTGACTCTTCCTTAGTAGGGTCCTCGTGTCCTGTTATAAAACATACAGTAGATGCGAAATTTCTGTGCGTTAATGGTATGCCAGCATAGGCAGGCGCTGCAACTGCCGATGTT
>JAEORY010000326.1 GCA_016840645.1 Candidatus Borrarchaeota archaeon
TTCTAAGGTGGCGTTGCATGAATTTCACAAACCCCTTCATGCTACTTGGAGTTAACATGCCTACTGTGTCAGCAATTGAAATTCTATCAGCTCCAGCTTCATATGCTGTATTGCATGCTTCAATTAGGAATTGTGAATCAGAACGAGTCGCATCTTCAGGTGTGAATCTTACTTTCAATCCATGATTTCTTGCATAGTTCACTGAATTATAAATCATGTCTAGTACTTGTTCTCTGGTTTTTTTCAATTTAAATTCAAGATGGATATCTGAAGTTGCTATAAATACAGCTACACGATCAACATTACATTCAATAGCTTCCTCGATATCTGGTTCTTTTGCTCTTACATGAGCAAGAACTTCTGCTTTTAAACCCTGTTCCGCAATGGCTTTTACAGCCTCTTTAACACCTTTAGATACAGTAGGACATCCTGCTTCAATCATATGTACTCCAAATTCATCTAAAAGTTGTGCAATCTTGATCTTGTCTTCAAGTTTGAAGAACACATTTGGAGTTTGTTCACCTTCTCTAAGCGTTGTGTCAAGTAGTAAAATGTCTTCTGAAATCCTGACATCAGGCTTGAACTGTAAATCAAAGAAATTCTGATCTTCTAGTTTACTCACAGGATCACCAAGTTGAATTAAAAACAAGTCTGAATTAGATGCTATTACAAAACTTTTTTTGCATCAAAGTGTCTTAATGTATTTAAATGTTGTGATTCGTACCAAAAAGTTTGAAAAAATTCATTTTAAGTTTGAAAACATTCAATTTATTTAAAAAACCTATACTGAAAAAATACTAAACGAATACAAAGAATAATATAAAGAGTATATAAAATATAAACGAATACAAAGAGTACTATCCTAAATGTAATAGGCGAGTGTGTCTATAATGGGAAAGACGTTAACTGAAAAGATTCTTTCGAAAGCATCTGGTAAAGAGTGCAGAGCCAACGACATAGTTGTTGTAGATGTCAATGTTGCAATGGCACATGATAGCACAGCACCTTTGGCTATTGAAGAAATGTATAAAATGAAAGATCAGGTGTTCGATCCTGATAAGATTATTATTGTGCTTGATCATGTAGTTCCTTCTCCAACTGTAATTATGTCTAATGTGCATAAGGGTTTAAGAGAATTCGTTCGCAAGACTAACGTTCATTTTTATGATGTAGGTGAAGGAATTTGTCATCAACTTCTCATTGAGAACCATATTAAACCGTATGATGTCGTTATAGGTGCCGATTCACACACTTGCACTCATGGAGCAGTCGGCGCATTTGCAACTGGTATGGGAAGTACAGACTTAGCAGCTATTTTTGCTTATGGAAAGACTTGGTTAAAAGTTCCTGAATCTATTAAAATTTCCGTAAATGGAGAACTTAAATTTCCACTCACGCCAAAAGACGTGATTTTGGATATCGCAAGGGAAGTTACCGCTGACGGGGCAACCTACAAGGCTATTGAATTCGAGGGTGAAACGGTATCCAATATGAATATGCCTGGACGATTCACTTTGTGTAATATGGCGATTGAAATGGGCGGAAAAACTGGATTAATTGCAGTTGATGAAGTTACAGAACGTTTCTTTAAAACAGAACGCAGTTTAAGTAGTAGCCCATCCCTTACAAGCGATGAAAATGCTGAATATATAGATCACTTTGAATTTGATACAACAGATCTAGAACCTATGATCGCATTTCCACACAGAGTTGACAATGTAAAACCAGTGACCGAGTTTGAAGGGTTAGAAATTCATCAGTGTTTCATAGGAACCTGTACAAATGGTCGACTTGAAGATTTAGAAATCGCAACTCGATTCTTAAAAGGGAAAAAAATACATAAAGATGTAAGATTGATTGTAATACCTGCCTCTAATAAAATATACTCTGATGCATTAGAACGTGGCTATATTAAGATTCTTGCTGATGCTGGTGCAATCATTGGTCCGGCTAGTTGCGGCCCTTGTGTTGGAAGGAATTTTGGCATACTAGGTGACGGTGAGGTATGTCTTACAACGCAAAATCGAAACTTTAAAGGCAGAATGGGGAACCCAAAGTCTGAATTATTTCTTGCATCACCTGCTACGACTGCAGTTTCCGCAATTTATGGAAAAATCACAGATCCAAGAGGTGAACTCAAATGAAAACCGTAATTCGAGGAAAAGTATTTGTCTTCGGGGATGATGTAAACACGGATGAGATCATTTCAGGAATCAGAATTCGCGATGCTCCCAATTTGCAAGAACTCGCAAAATATACCTTTGAGCCGGTAAGACCAGACTTTTGGAAGGAAGTAAAAGAAGGCGACATTATAATAGCTGGAAAGAATTTTGGGTGCGGAAGCTCAAGAGAGATGGCACCCTTAGTAATAAAAGAAACTGGAATAAGTGCAATTCTTGCCGAATCTTTTGCGAGGATCTTCTATAGGAATGCTGTTAATATTGGTCTGCCACCACTTGAATTCAAAGATATTACTCAATTTGCTCAGGAAGGCGATGAACTAGAAATCAATTTAGATGAGTTTATAGTAACAAATATCACGAAAAATAAGTCCATAGAACTCAAACCTTTACCTGCGTTCTTAATAGAAATGCTGCAGGAAGGCGGTTTAGTATCATATCTGAAAGCGAGAAATGGTTATTCAATCGTCTAAAAAATGAAAAGATTATACTACTCAATCGGATTACGTACGCTTGTTTTATTTGTAGACTCTCCCTCTTGGTTCAAGTTTAATTACTTTAATGATTTTGTCTTCTTTGAGCAGAGCGTAAATAAGCCTATACTCACCAATCCTTACCCTGAAGACATTTTCAAAACCCTTAAGTTTTTTGATGTCAAAATGCTCAGTTGGAATAGGACTTATTTTCAGAATTTCCATGAGCATCTTTTTTTGACTTTTTGGTAGAGAATTAACTGTTTTGAGGACTTGTTTGTTTACTAAAACTGTGTAGTTCATAGGTTTGATTTCCTCTTAATCTCATCAAGCGAAAGAAAGTCCTCATCTGGTGCGTTTAACAATCTTTTTATTTCTTCTTCTTCCTCTTTACTTATCTTTTCCTCTTTTAGAATCATAACTTTTATTGTAAGCAGATCTTCATCAATTTTATTAATCTTATCTCTTAGATCCTTTAATTCATTATGAATAGACTTTAATAATGATAGCGCTTCACTCATACGCTCACCGCTTTAGATTTACTTTACTTAATTTATTATTCCTTATCCATTTATAAACAGGAAGGTTCACCTCAATATTTAAGAGACTTTAATTATAAAATTTTGATACAATGACGATGCAAGAGAAGACAGTTAAGAACTCAATATTAGATAAAATTGCGTCATATCGAACTGAAATTCTTGATTTTACCAAGGTATTGATAGGCATACCAACTGAGAATCCGCCTGGTAAGTCATATAAGGCATGTATTGATATTATTGCTAAGCAATTAAAGGAGATTGGATTAGACTACAGTGTGATCAGCGTCCCTGAAATCACAGACAGAAACCAATTTCCTCGTTATTGCCTCTTAAGTTTTCATGGAAAGGGTAAACGGACTTTGTACTTCCATGGTCACTACGACGTTGTTCCAGCACAGAACGATACTCAGTCCCGTCCGTATGTTGAGGATGGCAAACTCTATGGGCGTGGTTCCTCGGATATGAAGAGTGGCTTAGCAGCAATGATTTTTGCCATCAAAGCATTAAAGGAGTGTAATGTAGAACTCAACGGTAGGATTGGATTAATTATTGTCCCAGATGAAGAAACTGGTGGCACACTAGGATCACAATATCTTGTCGAAACTGGCTTACTCGGAAAGGGCGGCATCGGAATGCTTATGCCAGAACCGACACGCGGTATGATCTGGAACGCACATCGTGGTGCTATTTCACTCCGTATAACTGTGAAGGGTAAACCTGCCCACGTAGGTCTACATTATCAGGGTGTAAATGCTTTTGAGCGAATGCTCGTTGTAGCAAATGCCTTACTTGAACTGAAGACAGATATTGAGTCCCGAAAGACTGACTTCAAGATTGAGCCAGAAGCTGCCAGACGCTCCATTCTATTAATTGGAGGAACAAGTGAAAGTGGCACAGGTGCAAACTTTAATATCGTACCTGCTGAATGTTCGTTCACAGTAGATCGAAGGTTGAATCCAGAAGAAGATTTTGAAACAGAAAAACAGAGATTATTCAACCTGTTTGACAGGCTTAGCCGCGATGGTATTGATCTTGAAGTTGAAGTTCTCCAAGAAGGGAGATCAGCAGGCTTTCCAGAAGATCATCCCGTAGCAAAGACACTGGCTAAAAGCGTAAAAATGATTACACACAAATTACCTTCGATTGAAATGTGTCCTGGTCTACTAGAACTTCGTTTTTATGCCCAGCAAGGTATTCCTTCATTTGCTTACGGACCAGGACTTTTGTCTGTTTCACATGGTCCTAGTGAGTTCGTTAATATCAAGGAAATCTATAATTGCGCTGTGATTTATGCTCTCACAGCCGCGCAATTACTGACATCTCAATCCAAGGCTAGCAAAACTCTTTAATAATCCTCTAGACTTGTTGGAATTGGTTTGACCATAGAACTAGAACATAACTCGTGGCTTGTACGACCCTCTTTAGGCGCAGGGACATGACAATTTGTTCGTAATGCAGTTCCTAAGGAGGTTATAGTATCTCCAACGGCTCTGAACTTTTCTGATAATTCTGTAAGTGCAGAAGGTCCTGTAAAAGCAGTAACATCTTTTAAGAGATTATTGTACTCGTGGGCTTTCCACTCGCCGAAGAGTGCAATATAATTAAGTTTTTCTAGATCCGTTATGGCTTCGCCACAACCTGGGCACACGAAATCGGGTCCATTCAAAATCTCGTCTACAAGTTGGTCGTATTCATTTGAACCAAAGTTTAAACTGCCCATTCGCTTAGGTAAAACGCTTTTCAAACCAACAAGTTCAAGAGGAGGTTCTGACCGTGTCCCACATTTTATACAGTAGAACTGTTTTTCTGTAAATAGTCTCCAAACCACTGCAGTCAGAGGGTTGTAGAAAATGCCCAATTTATGGAAAAAGTAAACACGAACTTGCTTGTTTTTCCTCCAGTGGACCGCGTCGATTCCTAATGTGAGAGATTTCACATCAATAGGCAGTTTTGCATCCTCACAATCTAAAAAGAATTCTTTCC
>JAEORY010000327.1 GCA_016840645.1 Candidatus Borrarchaeota archaeon
TAAAGTGATACAAGGCCATAGTATATTTCTGATGACCTTTGATGGAATCCACATGTATAGTGAGAACTTGGCTCTCCTCAAACGAGGCAGGTGATTTATATCCTCTCAAAGAAATTGAATAAACTCCTTCTCGCTCGGGCGTCCAAAAAAATGAGATATTCATAGTTTGATAACTCGATATAGAAATCCTTCGAGTCTGCTCTCGAGTTCCATTTACTACAAGAACGACATCTAAAGAGCTACTAAAAGGGCCAAGATATTTTAAACTTCCTTCAATCTTCAGCCGATTGCCTGCATGAATTTTTTTAGGTTTAATTATATCTAATTTGGTAATTTGGACGTTACTATCTGGATATGACGTTAGAAATATTGGAATTACAAATAAAAGAACCAGGAAAACAATAAATGCTATTTTCTTATATTTTGTTAATTTAATCATAGGAGTTAGATATCAGATTATCCTGTGAACTACCGCCTAACAAGTTAGGTGGCTTCTGCCCTCCTAGGCTGTTCTGCTTAGCCAACACGGTTGGACACATTAAGCCTAGTCATCGACAGTTCGGGCTGGTCCACGGCAGCCCCCGTCCCTCAAGGGACACTTGAGGTCGGACAGTACCCTCATCGGTACTGTGTCTTGTGTACGCCCTTAACGCCAAGCCAGACACCTCGGCATACTGCACATTAGATGATAGGTAACTACTATTTAAGTTTAGGGTGACCTGCGTGAAAGTGAGACATTCTACCGCAATTCATCCCTCCAACAAGTTGAGGGATCTTCTTGCGAAATTAGATAAAAAATTAAGTCTGTAAGATCTAAAAGATTACAGAATGAATTATGCAACTAAAACTAGTAATTATCTACTTAAGGTGATATGAATATCATTAGAATTTTTTTTTTCTCCCCTTAATGTTGCTATAATCGGAGCAAGTAGGAATAGAGGAAAAATCGGGTACATAATTCTAGAGAACATGATCCTCCAAAAATATAAAGGTAATATTTATCCAATTAATCCATACGCAGAGAGAATCTTGGACTATCCTGTATACTCAAATATAAAGGATATTCCTGAATCTGTGGATCTTGCAATAATAGCACTAACAGCGCAACAGGTTCCTAAAATTGTTCAAGAATGCGGAGAAAAAGGAGTTAAAGGAATCATAATTGTCACTGGAGGCTTTAGAGAAACGGGAACTGAAATAGGAACTGAAAGAGAAAATGAAATTAATAAAATTTCTCGTAAATATGGGATGCAAATCATTGGTCCAAATTGTATTGGTGTATTTGATCCCTACACTGGCATCAATACTTTTCTTGTACCACGTGAAAAGACAATAGGATATCCAAAAAAAGGAAATGTTGCGTTGTTATCCCAATCTGGAGCAATCCTTGTAACACTACTTGAATGGTGCACATATCGGGGGATAGGAATAAGTAAAACATGTTCTTATGGAAATGCAACAGATGTAAATGAAAGCGATCTTTTAGGATGTTTAAAACAGGATACAAACACAAGAGTTATCGGAATGTACATTGAAGGGGTGAAAGAAGGAAGGCGATTTTACCAGACACTTAGAGATGTTACTAAAGTAAAACCTGTTATTATTAGCAAAGTTGGTAAAACCGAAGCAGGAGCTAAAACTTCAAAATCACATACTGGAGCTCTTGCAGGATCTGTAGAGTCATTTAAAGCAATGTTCAAACAAGCAGGTGTTATTACTGCAAAAGATCTAGAAGAACTGCTTGATATTTGCTATTGCTTTGCAACTCAACCATTACCCAAAGGAAATAATGTGGGAATAATAACAAATAGTGGTGGACATGGAGTCTTAGCAGCCGATGCTCTTGAAAATAATGGTTTATGTCTAGCAGAGTTTAGTAGTAAAACGCTTGAACAATTGCATAATTTACCACTACATTGTACTCCTTCAAATCCGGTTGATCTAGCAGCCGATGCTGACACGGAAAGATATGAATGGGTAACAAAACTCATTCTGAGTGACCCGCAAGTTGATTCTGTGCTTGTTGTAACGTTGCCAAGTGGTCCACGTCTTGAGCTTCAGACAATTAAAACACTTGTTACAGTTATGAAAAGCAGTAAGAAACCTATTATATCCTGCTTGGGAAGTACATTCAAACAATTTGAAAAATATAAAAGGATATTAGAGTGGAACAAAATTCCAGTTCATACGCTACCAGAAAGAGCTATTAGAACATTAGGGGCATTAGTGGAATATAAAAGATGGAATCAACATTTTCAGTGAACTACCCCATCCTGAAGGATGGAGCTTCCTGCGAGTCCTCCCAACCCTTGCGGGAAACTCCCGTTTTACGTTCGGCTGTGTGTCGCAGATCATCCCAATAGGGATGGCCCGTCCACCTGGCCTTCTGTGATAGCAACCCTCAGGTTTCAAAATCACATCATACAGATTCGCCAAATTCTATTGTCCTTTTACCTTCGCGGTTAACCACGCTGGTTAGAAACTGTACGAATCCAAGCTCCACAGGGATTCCATCTTCTACCTTCCTATCGAGAGTCTTGTATCCCTGCTTTCCTCTCGATATTCATCAGGATTTTTCTGTGCAAAACACTATAAAAACCTTGCTGCTTTAATCACCCCGCTGGCGCAAGGGGGCTTCCCGCCAATAAAGTTAAAAAAAAGAAGGATAATGCCATTTACTATGATATCTAGACAGCGATTTTTATTCCAAGTACTCTAACAATTTCCTTGTAGCGGTTACGAACAGTAACTTCAGTTATCCTTGCTATTTCTGCAATTTCCCTTTGGGTTCTTCTCTCACCTTCAGTAATGCTTGAGATATACAATGCTGCTGCAGCAAGACCAGTTGGATCTTTACCAGCAGTGATTCCAAATTCTTTTGCTTGATTTAGAATTTCTATTGCACGTTGTTGAGTTTTTCCAGAGATTTTTAATTCTTCACTAAAACGGGAAATGAAGTCAACTGGACTGGCTATGGGGATTGAAATATGAAGTTCTCGAAGAATTAAACGATAGCAACGACCTAATTCTTTTTTATTAACACGTGTACACTGGGCAATCTCATCCAGGGTACGAGGAACTTTCCTAAGTCTTGAACCTGCATACACAGATGCAGCAACCATAGCTTCTATTGAACGTCCACGAACTAATTTTTTTTCTATAGCCCGCCGATAGATGACAGCCGCTGATTCTTTTACTCCATTGTGAATTCCAAGTTGACTAGAAAGTCTTTCTAGTTCGCGTATAGCGTGAGAGAGGTTACGCTCATAAGAACCTTGTGATCTTGTTCGTATTTGCCATTTTCTCAATCTATAGATTTGGGCACGTTTTTTTGGTGACAATTTGTTTCCATAAATATCTCTATTTTCCCACCCAATCATAGTTGATAGTCCCATAGAAGGAACAACACATGAGACTGGACTGCCTACTCTGCTTCTTTTATTGCGTTCATCTGAAGTAAATGCTCTCCATTCAGGACCAGTATCTATCAGATGTTCTGTAATTACTAATCCACATATACTACAAATTCTCTCCCCTCGAATAGAGTCCATTACAATTTCAGCTGAACCGCATTCCATACATTCTTGAGAAGAAATAGCTCCACCAGGGATAAATTTAGTTTCAGTTAATTCCGTACTCTCCACCATGAGAACACAGCCTCGTTTTTGTCGAAATTCTCATTTGAATTTTTTATTCAAATGAGGATTCTAAATCGCGAATATATAGTAGGGAATTGAAGATACATTACAATATTCTCATAGATCATATTTAAATATTTCTCAAATATCGCAATTTTTTACTTAAGGTTTCAGGTTTTCGCAAGAAGAATTGTAACGTTATTAGTTGAAGATCCGTCTTTGTGTTCCCCATTATTATTCCGATAAAATTAATTACTATTTTGAAAAATGGTGCTTTTTAATTTTGTAGTGAAATCCTCCGCAAACTATACGAAAAGTTTTTGCGACTTTAACATTGAGTATTATATGGATATATCAATCATCAAAAAGCCAATTACAAAAACTTTAATAAAGGCAACGAAGTATGTAACACAAGTTGTTTTCAAAATCCCTTAACTAAGAATCCGTTAGACTCAAAAGAGGTCTAATTGGGGGTGCCTTAAGTGGGTGAATTGGTTCTCCATTGAAAAATTAGTTTTTTCTGAACAAATAGAATTTAGGCATCGTATAAAAACGCTAAAAACACTTTTCTTGGATATCGTGTCAGATACTGAACTTGTTGGAGATATTGAAACTATTCTTTCGGATATTTTGACTATCCACTACTTCTTAAGACATAAAAACAAAATATTAGAGGAAAAGCTTTCAAAATACCAAGAAAAAATAGTCGCAACTGTTTTTGACAATCTGACGCCTAAGCAGAAGACTATTCTTAGAGAAATTGCCAACATGAATGGTGCATCTCTTACTTTGACAGCAATGATCGGCATACTCTCCGAAAAGTTGAACGTAGCGCCATCGACAATTCGTTGGAATCTCGTAGCTTTAAGGAATGCTGGATTGATTAGTGCAGGAAGTAGAGACAACAAAGGTATTCCAGTAAGATTTACTGAAATTGGAAGACTGACCGCACTCGCATTGACAGAGGAACAAGCTATCAGCCATACTGAAACTGAGTTTGTCCTAGAAGTAGATGTAGAAAACACCGTATAAGATAAGTGCAGCAATACTCATAACCCTACCTGGAGGCAGGTTATCAATTTAGAACTCGCCGCCTACGTAGGGCAATTCTTTTAATTTTTCTCGAACTTGCGAGATCTTCTGTTCAAGTGATGTTTCCATCGCTGAAATAACTGGCAAACTCGAACTATCATAGTTCGAGGAAGTCTTCAATAGATCAACATCTTTGAATAAGAAATCAAGTTCCTGTAAAATATCACCTAATCGCATTAAAATGGTTTTTGCAGCCCTATCAGGACTGCTATGCCTTACATGCCCTTGCCAGATATAATTTTTAATTGGAAATTGCGACAAATCGTTATATTGAGAATAAAACACTCTTATATCATTGCTCATTTGTGTTATTAAGTAGATCAACTCTAGATCATCGTAATCTGCTGAAGCAACAATAATACAGATCAAGTTTTCATCAACATCAAATGAGAGTTTGTAGTTTGATGTGATAAAGAATTGCAATTTTTCTT
>JAEORY010000328.1 GCA_016840645.1 Candidatus Borrarchaeota archaeon
GAAAATGCCATTCTTGCCGTAGACGCTGTTCTAAACTTAAAGCCTAAGTTGCTATCTACATATCCAAGTTCTCTTAAAATAAAGCGTTTTCCGTAATCATATGGTGTGCTATATAGATTCCAGTATTCTGACGTATAGTTTATACCGTCATAAGTTAGAGACATGGCTACAGTAGCATCTTCAGAAATATGATGACCAGGTATTGTTTCTATCTCTATTTCATCGACAGACATTCTTTCCATATTAACTACAGGAGTATAAAATATAGATTCAACTATTTCTCCGTAATGAGTTCTAACGTCATTATCTAAAACACCCAATCTCGAATCTATTTTGTCGCCATATATCCATTTAGAAATTCTTGGATCGAATGAACCGTTTATTGCTCGGTATGTATTATCTCCCAATACATCTGTCTTTAAAATACTCCATCCTGATTCGCTTCCGAATATTCCACCTGTTGTAGCATTGTAGCATAGAGTTTCTTCAGGAAGATGAACAAGGATGAATGTTACGTTGTTTTCGGTTCTTGATTCTAATCGTATATCTGACATTTCGGATTCAGAATATTTAGATATTATTTTATCTATTTCTCTTGATGCTATTTTAGCAGTTGATCCAAGACCTACTGTATAAACAGATACACTATCATTTTTAGAGCCACCTACAATATAGAAAATCCCCCCCTCTTCTACTTTAGCGTGTGTTGCAACAATCCCTATTTTTTGTGCCCTTGATTCTAAACGTCTGAAAGCGAAATTTGTCGTTGATCTATCCTCAAAATATTCTATTGAGTATCTGTTCCATACAATTATCAGATTGTCCTGAGTTTTAGATATGCCTAAAGTGGGATCAGGCGCAAATTCTGAAGTAGCAAACTTTAGTGGGTCTATAGCTGATTCATTAGTTATATCAGTATGATATACGTTTTCACCATCTGTTAAGAAATAGTATCCATTTATCCAATCACCATCTATGACATTACCCAAATCTGGATCAGTTACCTCTCTGAAACCATTAACTGGATCATAGAGAAACATTTTACCCTCGCCTATAATTGCCTGAGTATTAAAGCTGTAAGGCATTCTTAATTGCTTTGTTCCTGGCACATCTCCTAGTTCAGTCACCGTTCCTGAAGAATCAACAGATATAAATTTTGTACCGGAAACCCTGAAATGAAGATTGAATCTTTCATTATAATTTGATGCCCTGTCTATACCAGATCCAACACCAAACTCTGTCAGTCCAGGGTAATCCAAAATATATCCCTGTGCTCCTAATATGTTGCGGTTTACAGCGTACATATTAACAAGCAATGCATCTCTATAGTCTGCTTCTAAAAAATCGCTACCAGAGCTTACCTTGTCGCCTTTTATAAGTGTTATTTTATCACGCATCGATCGATTTCACATTAAAGTTTACTTTTGTTTTAAGGACTCGACCACTATCCATATTTAGAGTAAAAAATACTCTGTTTAAACCGTATGCTGTGTCACTTGCTGATATTCTATATGTTATAATACCATCTGATTCACTGTCAGACACTTTTGTAAGTCCGTCATCGGTTGTAATGGTATAAGTCGATATCGTTTCACCTTCATCAATTACAGGATTAAAATCTTCATTGTAATCCTTTGTTTCTCCTTGATATATAATTTTAGCATCAATGGGTATTTCAGCAAGCGGATTATAATATCCTTGATAATATGTACTGCAATAACATGATCTATTTCCAGTGCCTATTGGCATTCTATTAGGGTATTGAACTACAGGAATTGATATTCTACTGAATAAATATGATGTTCCGGCTTTTGATTGTGTTATGAGTATAGGGTCAGGATTGAATCCCTTGCCGAAGTCAGACATTAATTTTTGTGCGAGTGTCCAGCCTACAGCGTCATAAACATCTAATGGAAGATTATGTTCGCTTGACGTGTCAGGAAATTCCTCGAACGTATAGTTTAAATCAACTCCATAACCCAACAATTCACGCATATAATTTTCAAGCCTGAAAAGAGCTTTTTCAATGTTTTCAGGAGAAGGAATAACAGTTATGCCTGATATTCTCAACTTTGAGTATGCATCGTTAATGATATCAGCTTTTGTGTTGTTCGTCGGCATTATCTTCTACCTTTTTTGGTCTACCGGGTTTTCGCTTCTCTACAAGATCGTTTATATCTGCCGTCCATCCATCTTTAAGTTGCGCTTCGAGAAATTCTACCGGAAACACTTCGAATGTGCATTTAATTCCCTTAAATACGTGCGTGTCTCCTTTTTTAAATAGTTGTACTCCCATTATTATCCTTTCAATTTGGTGCCGGAATTAACCAGCACCAAATTTCTCAAGTTTTTATGTGTAACTTACAGCACATCCGCAATTTGAAGGGTTGTTAACCGTCACGCCCCACCAGGAAAATATTACAAAACGGAAATTCTTTTCGAGAATATCACCGTCGTAGAGCAAATAGACTGGTTGGCCGTTAACAAAGCTGTCCTTGACAACCTTCATGCCCCCCCACTCCTTAAACATTTCTACGGGAAGAGAACCTCCTGAAACAGTAACAGCAGATTTATCCCAAAACAAATTTGTTTGGTTTGAAGCGTCAATATTAACGCGATCCATTGTTGCCGTGTTGAGAATCTGAGTGTTAATGTTCGCATATGCTTTTTCGAGTGTAGAAAGAGCGGCGTCATCAAGAGCGATAGGTTTTGGGTATACAGTAACGCTTGTGCCAGTAGGCTTTGCTACGATTGTAAACTGCATAGGATCGGTAGTAACTGTTTTATCCATAAGTCCGATCGCGTACACAGGAGTACCACCGTTGCTAAAGGTGACCTTATCTCCGATATTGTAACCTGCTGAAGCTGTTACTGCGATAGTTGCGGTTCTCCAATCGAAGTTTTGAACGATTCCTGTTGCGGTAGTTACAGTACCACCCAAAGGCTTTTCTGAAACGTTTGCAGTTACTGTGGTTCCAGGATTCGCACCTCCTGTAAGGTTCGGCAAGTATGACCCGGTATAAACGCTGAATTGTGCAACCTGTTTTTGCAACATTCCAGAGTTCCATACCGCTCTCGGAATTTCGTTGATTGTTTGCCTTGCTGAAAGGTCTTTACCGAACTTCTGCGTGTCTCTATCATTAAGTGTAAAGTAACGTTCGGATTGGTATGATTGCCGTTCGTTCATCTTGACCTGTGCATTTGTGATGAAGTCCCATGCTGATGTATCGTTAGACCTGTAAAAGAGCGAGCCCTGAGTTGCAATAGCATTTGCTATCTCATAATTTTGCTTTGAAGCAATCTTCCTTCCAGCTTCCTCAGCACGTCTCATGAAAAACTGATCATCGCGAATCTTATCGATTCTTTGTTTGACCACGTCATTCCATGGCGTACTCATAATGTAAGGGCAACCTTCTTCAATAATATCTGTTTCATTTCCTGTCATATCCCATCCTTGCTGCAACGGGGCATGTTGCTGAACAGGTTTCCAATAAACATCTCCTGCGTTCTGAAGCATCGCGGGATCTGGTTCTTCATACGTTACAAGTGGTAGTAACTGTTCTTGAGTTTTGTGCGTTTCAATGATTTTATCCATCATTGCGTACACAATTTTAATTGTATCAGCCATTTTCTTTTATCTCCATTTTGACACATCCATACCGGCTTGCCTTGCTGCCTTGTATGCTTCATAAGCAGACTGTGAGTCACCGTTTTTCTGCGCTTTATCATATTGGCGCTTTAAATTGCTCGTGTCTCCAAGCTGTTTGTCTCCTGACAGGTTTTCAGCCGGTTTGGGTGCATTAGATTTAATTGTTTTCGGTCTTGTGAGCATAGCTTTACGCTCACCCAAAAGTATTGCTGCCTGAAGGCCGGATTGGTCATTCAAAAGAGCTGATTGAAACTCCGAAAGAAATGTTTTGTTCCTTCCCAATGCGAACATAACTTTATCACTTCCGTCTCCAAGACGCGATATCATATAGTCAACTATTTGATCGCCACGACCAGGATAAATTCTTTCAACGCTTTCTCTTACAAGCTCATCTGTTTGCTTGTACGTTTCCGCATCAATGTTGTTTTCAGTGATTAGTTTTTCAGCTCGTGTATAATGATCCTCAACGGCCTTGTCTATAGTCGCTTTTTGTTGTTCAATTAAGCGTTTTTGGTTCCTTGACTGTTCTAATGCTTCGAATTTGCTATTTTCGTAAGCGTCCATAGCAGCGTTATAATCGTCGATAGAGTCATAATCGTCGATAATTGGCCGCACAGTCGGAGGAACTTGTTGTTTTTTAGATCCTTCTATTTTTTCGAGTCTTGCTTTTAATTCAGCAAGTTCTTGATCTTTTTCTGACAACCTCCCTTTTAATTTATCACGTTGCCGTATGTGAGCAGCAAGAGGTATTTTCTTTGGGGATGTATCGTCATCCTCAAGCAACCACGGTTCTACTTCTTCCGTGTCTTGTTCGTTAAGTTGACCATCTTGTATAGTTTCTTCCTCTCCTGTATGGTCATGTTCTTCTGTTTCTTCCTGCCCAACATTTTCTTCAACATTTTCTTCAACATTTTCCAAAACTTCATCCATGATTTCACCCTTTCATGTTAAGGTAATTCCCTGTATGGCGACAGGTAGCGCAACCCTTGCATTACGGCAAGTTCGGTTAAGGTTCAATTTCTAACATATATTTTATAGTCAACTTTGGTGCTTTAATAGTTCTTACTTCGTTGCTATAATCAGATTCCAATCCTTCTGTATCGAAAGCGTTTACAGCAAAATAATGTGTTACATCACTCGGTAAATCGTTAAATGTATACGTTGTTACTAATCCTACCTCTACAGGGTCGTCATACTTTCTTGACTCAAGTCCATGGTATATTTTATATCCTGCAAGATCAGATTCTTTATTTGCGTCCCATTTTAAAATAACGTCTGCTCCAAAAACTATCGAAGGTAAAAAAAGAATCATAAATAAAATTGTGTTGTTCACTTTTTTCATTTCTAATATCCTTTCTTTTTCGGTGATCGTTTTTTCTTTTTAGGCATTCCAGCCTCACTCATCGCTATAGCAATAGCCTGCTTTCTGCTTTTTACTTTAGGGCCTTTCTTGCTTCCGCTTTTGAGTTTTCCCTGTTTGTATTCTTTCATCACTTTCTTAACTT
>JAEORY010000329.1 GCA_016840645.1 Candidatus Borrarchaeota archaeon
TTCACATATCTTTAAGCCAACAAACCCTGGCGCAATAACAGGAACTTTTAATTGCTTTGATATTTTATCCGCGATTCCAAGCATTCCTCCACAGCCAAATACTATAGTATCCGCACCATCTTCTTCAACAGCCTTCTTTGCCTCTTCGTATAAACTTTGGGCTGTTTTTTCCTTATTTTTTTCTAAATCTAGCACTGAAATTCCACAAGCCCTTATAGATGCACATCTATGTTCTAAACTATAAAGATTTAATTTATCTACAATAGAATTAAAAACATTACCCGGAAAGATTATCGAAAATTTATTCCCTAATAGCGTAGCAACATGGATGCTTGGCTCATTAATTCCAACAACAGGTATATTCAACTTCTCCTTAGCCGCTCTAAGTCCAGGATCTTGAAAACAATAAATTATTATAGCATCATATCCTTCTTTTTCCGCTTTCTCAGCCTCCTGAAGTACAAATAACTCTGCATAGGCCTCATCATAAAGACATTCAATTGATTCAGGACCTTTAGTTATATTTATAATACTAATTTCTGTATCACTATCTTTATACTTTTCCATTTCTTCTTTCACAGGCTCATTCCACATCGCAGTTGAAACGGGCACGATTACCTTAATTCTTTTCATTACTAAAGTTCCTTTTCTAGTTGTTTCTTACTTCCTATATTTCCAAAAATTATTCTGTTTTATTAAAAGATTGAAATGATGAGGGGCGCTACAATTAGATAGTGCCCCCCACCATAAATTAAAGATTCTTACCTTTTCAATGCAGCTTTTTTTTCCGGATATACTTCTATAAAACGAGGATCAAGGCTGTAACCAAATAATCCTGCAGCTTTCCCTTGAAATGCAGGACCATCTATATATGTTTGATAAGCGTGTTTATAATTCCATTCGACCATGAAAATAGTAGGACAGAGATCAACAAGATATTTTTGTATCTCAGCATACTTATTAAATCTTTCCCGCTCATCAAGGGTGCTGAGAGCATCATTTACCATTCTGTCATATTTAGAATCAAGGAGCCATTCATTTTGCATCACGGTAGGGGCTGACGCTGAACCATAACGTTGATCGAGCAGTGCCCCGGCCTCAGGATAAGGACCAGCTACCCATATGGTTGTAACATTAGGGCTAGTTTCCATATCTGCACTCTCTTGTACCATTACTTGATACGGAGTCTTAACCAAATCAACTTGTATCCCAAGCTCCCCAACATTTGACATAAACAGCAGCCCAATTTTCTCAAGTACGGGTACATCTGAATTCCAATCAAACTCTATAGGATAGTCATCAAGCTTACCATAGTATTTTGATTTTTTTAGCTCTTCCATAGCTTTATCCATATCCTGTTTGTACTGCATAACGTTAGGATCGAATCCCGGGATATCCCGTGGAATTGGTCCTTGTGCTATAGGAAGCTCAAATATCTCTGCTGCCTGCTCATAATCAAAAGCCCACGCGAGAGCCTTTCTAAAATGAATATCATCTGTAGGTGGTTTTCTATTATGCATCATAAGATAAAAGACACCTCCACCAGGATATTCTGCTATCTCTACACCTTCGATTTTGTCCAATGTTGCAAGTGTTTCGCTTGTTTGCCATGCGTCTGAAACTTCAAGGTCTCTAGCGGCCATCATTGTCCTGATCGTTACTGGATTCATCGTGCCATACATTGTAAATTCATCTGCTGCCAGCGGGTTAAGACGTGCATATTCCGGCTCCCAATAATTGGTGTTTTTAGTCATAGCTAAATACTCTTCAAGCATGAATTCCTTCACCATATATGGCCCAGAACCAGCATCATGATCCAGGAGATATTCTTTGCCGTAATCACCCATTTCCCCGTATGGTCCAGGTTTCTTGATATTTTCCATAACCAAGTCCTTGTTTGCAATAAAAAACATGAACATAGTTCTGAGAAATGGCGCGAACGGTTCTGCCAAATTAAAAACAACCGTATAATCGCCGAGAGCTTCAGTACTGGCGATTCTATCTCCATATAGAAAAGCGTACCCTTCCCCTATAGTTGTTAGTCTATCCATGGTGAATTTGACATCTTCTGCTGTCAATTCAGTTCCATCATGGAATTTTATCCCTTCGTTAAGATAGAAAGTCCATTTAAGTCCATCTTCTGAAACTTCCCAACTCTTCGCAACATGGGGCTGCACGTTTCCGTTCAAATCAGGATAGACAAGAACGTCATAGAGCGAAGATAAAGCGGTTGTGCTTGAGATATCAGAACCTACAGCTGGATCAATATAGGTAGGCCACGACCATCCAGTCCTCAACCTCCTAACATCCTCTACAACAACTTTTTCCTCCGCCTGTTCAGTAGCAGCTTCCCGCTTGCCACCTGCAAAACCCGCATACCCAATACCCATTAGCAGTATTATTACTACTAATAAGAACGGCATGACTTTCTGCTTTGATTTCATAACTTTCCTCCTGTTATGGATTTAAAATATATTAAGATGACTCTTTAAGAATCATCCTAATCATTTCGACTCCTTTCTCCATATCATCTACAGTGATAAACTCTTCCTTTGTATGCTCTTTTTGCACCCCTGTACCTATCACGACTGTTTCAATGCCTTTGGCATTATAATGAGATGCGTCTGTACCGCCACAGATAAGTTTTGTTATCGGTTCTAACCCAACATTTCTAATTGCCTTTTTCGCAATATTGACAAACTTACTATTTTCTGTTATCTTAACAGCCTCCATAAGCACCTCGACCTTATGCTCAACCTGAGCGCCAATCGACCTAGAAGCCGTTGAAAACACTTCTTTGATTAGGTCAGCTTGTTCCCTGCATTTCTTATCAGAAAGACTTCGACACTCTATCTTAACTGTTGTCTTTTCAGGTACAGCATTGGTAACAAGACCACCATTAATTACTCCAACATTTACGGTACTTTCATTGTCTATCCACCCTTCTTTGAGCATCGAGATTGCATAAGCCGCGGCTTTTATAGAAGATATTCCCTTTTCAGGTTCCATACCTGCATGAGCTGCCTTCCCGGTGATCTCTGCTGTTAGGCGTATATATGTAGGACCACCTAGAACAATCACATTCAATACATCTCCATCAATAACATAACCCTCTTTTGATTTCAATTGCTTTGCATCCAAACTCTTGGAACCAACGGTGCCTATTTCTTCTTCCCTAGTAACAATAATTTCTAAGGGTGGGTAAGATTTGGAGGTTTTTATTGCTTCAAATAATTCGACAATACCAGCCTTGTCATCTGCGCCCAATATGGTATCACCCTTTGAACGAATTATTCCATTTTCAAGCAATGGCTCTATATTCTTCCCTGGTTGAACAGTATCCGCGTGTACACCAAATAAGATTGGTTGCGTTTTTTCCGTATTATTGCCATCTAATCTAATTATAAGATTTCCAAATTTGTCGGTTTCGGTTTGAGCGTCTAATTCATTCCTAAAAAGAGTTTCAAGATAAGCAATAAATTCTCTTTCTTCACCAGATTCACTATTGATCTCTACCATTTTGAAGAATTGTTTTACTAAATCCTCATTCAAAAGTTACTCCCTTGAACAAAAGGTCTTCAGTTAATGAACCGCAATATTATTCTACTGCCTATTTAATATCATTATTTCCCCAATTTTCTCGCAAGATCTTTCAAGTCTTTATGAACAACGATCCCCTTATCCAGTAACTGAACATCATCGAGCCAGGCTGATGTGTTCAGACAAATTCCATCCGTATGGGATGCACCCCGAATTGCGAGATCCTTGCCAAAAACAGGTCCTACAGCTCCAATACCCCATTCTGAGCAACCCCATATTCTCTCATCTTCTACAATATCGCCGGTTAGTTTAGCTTGGGGGTGCCATCCCCAAGAACAATGTGCTAGGCGACGCATTTGCGGATCATCCCAGCTATTCATCCATGAGTTAAGTGTCTGGGCTTCACTCCCGCCTTCAACTTTTGTTATTACCCCTTTTTCAACTGTACAATGTATAGGCTTATCAAGCTTTCGCAACGGCGGGTCAACAGTTCCATCAAAAACTAAGGTTCCATTTATAGAATCAAAAATAGGGGCCCATGCTATCTGACCAGCTAAAAAATTGGATCCGGGTTTATCCGCAAAGCCTTTGTCAAGGGTCGTTACCCTTGCAGGATCATAATCAAATTTAAGATCTCCACCGGCAGGTGTAGTTAAATGAAAATGCTTTGTATTGCACGTTAATTCCCATGCAATATCCATAAACTCAGATAAAAGGTCATAATCGACTCTAGCAATTAACCTTACCATCATTTCAGGATGCATTCCTACTAGATTCATATACCTAAGTTTCTTGTTCTCCTTCATAGCAACATTGTATGGAGTAGAATAGAGAAGCCATTCATAATTATACTCCACCCAAGCGTCAGCGCCTTTAAGGGCACCAATAAGCGCCTCCTGGGGTAGCATATCATCGGCTGCTTCTGACACACCTAATGGAGCGGGAAAGGTAATAACCATCGGCTTTGCGCCACAAGAAAAAGCTGATCTAGCCGTTGCATTTACTACATTCCAATCACTTTCAGTATCTGCAGTAATCACAAATATCTCTCCCGGCTTAAGTTTAAACAAGTCCCTACACAGAATGTCACCGGCTTTACCAAGTTCATACACATAATCAAACATCTTTGTTTCTCCTTATTGTTTTGTAATTCTGTGGCCCTTTTTCGTATAGAATGATTGCTGTTTGGCAACGTAACAGTGGAGCTAATTATTTCCTGTTACCCCCAGGTCCACTCGATGTGACGCCACCAATCGATTAAGCTCACCATGCTGAATCCACTGCCAAATATTATATAATAGGATTTGACATTTTGTCAACAAAAAATCGATAATTTTGTTGACAAAATAAAGATGGTATTCTATTTTTATGACTAAAAGAGAAACAATTATAATGATGTTATCAACGTATATTGAAAATGATCTGAGATACCGAATTCAGTCAAATGATCGTATACCTACGAATTTATCACTGTCGAGTTTAGCTAATTACTATGGCGTCAGCGTTACACCGGTCAGAACTGCTGTGAACAAACTTGTGGAAGATGAGTTGATTCTCAAGCAGTCCAACAATAGGCTTTTCATCAACACTAGGAGAATCG
>JAEORY010000330.1 GCA_016840645.1 Candidatus Borrarchaeota archaeon
TATTCTATAGAACCGGTACAACTGAAAAAGGACACCTTCTGGACCGACTGGCACAGAACTACTCTTTCTCATTGTGCACCCCTTCAATAGAGCTATCAATTAATGCGGTTAGTTTGATGTGAATTAATTTTCAGAAAAATGAACGTAAGAATATCCTTCCTTCCATTCTATTAATCTTCGACATATTCACATTGCGGAAGGCTTTACAATGTTTATAAAGCCAGTTTACTCAATTATCCTGAGATTGATGGCTTTCGGACCCTTATATGAACTTTCTACGTCGAATTCGACTTTTTGTCCTTCTTTGAGATCATGTGCACCTTTTATTTCTGAATTGTGAATAAAAACGTCATCTCCGCCTGTGTCTGGTGTTATAAATCCGAATCCTTTGAAATCTAGCCATTTTTTGACAGTACCCTGCAAAACAAGTCACCTCCTACTAAACGAACTAAATCAACAAAAAAAGTTAACTAAAAATGTCAATAAAAAAACTCTTTTTCGTTCATATGCGAGGCAGCGCTTTTAAATCTTTGGTTCGACCAAAAAACTTTAGATCTTTTGAAATTAAAATCTTAGAGCACAAAAGGGATGTTCTATAGTAGGACACCTTTAAGTATTAATAGAGTCCTCAAAATTCTTGTTCATCTTCCCGAAGTATGCAAATTCAATAGAACCAAGCTTATAAAACTTTTGTTAGAAGTTACCCTACGACTTTAGATGGTGAGGGGGATTTTCACTTTTACCAGGGTCTCTCCTCCTTTAAATAGTTCTTCTGAAATAACTACTTGGGGTATAAGTACCAGTAAAAGGGTCTACGTGAAACCCATGAAATTGACACAGAAAATCAGGATCTTTCCAACACCCGAACAGGAGATAGTGCTCTGGAAACTTTCAGAGAAGTGCAGACTCATCTACAACTTTGCTCTTGCTGAGAGAAAGAACGCCTATAAAAACGGGATAAAGGGTGTAAACTATCGCACACAGCAAAACGACCTGCCACGCCTCAAAGAGCAATTTCCCGAGTACAAGTGGGTGTATTCTAAGGTGTTACAGTTTACGCTGAGGTTGTTAGCCGCCGATTATGAGTCGTTTTTTGCCCTTCGGAAAAATGGGCACCCCGATGCCCGCCCCCCGCGATTCAAAGGAAAACATTACTTCACCACCATTATCTATAACCAGTCGGGATTCAAGTATAAACACGGAAAGGTTATGTTTTCCCATAAATATAATGTTGTGCCTTTGAAGTTTAATATCCCTGACAAATTCTCTTTTGACGACAAGAAGGTAAAACAGATTGCCATCTCCGCACAGAGAAAGCGGTATTTTGTGACCATCACCTACGAGTTGGAAGAATCCCCCGATGTGGATAACGGGCTGTACCAGGCCATAGATCTGGGGATTACAAACATCGTTACGGCGGTAAATTCTCAGGGGAAGTTCTTGGTGGTGAACAACCAGCGGCCAGACACATACTGGAATCCCAAAATCGCCGAAGTACAAGCACGGCGAGATAGGTGCAAGAAGTTCAGCAATAGATGGAAACAACTTAACAATATCAAACGCAAATACGAACAGAAACGCGACAATCAAATAAAGGATTTCCAGCACAAACTCAGTAAGAAGTTGGTAGAGAACACTAGGGCTAACACCCTCGTCGTGGGCGAATTGGAAGTCAAAAAGATGGCACAGTCAAAAACAGTGCCGCAATCAATGAGGCAGGGGTTAAACAGCGCTACAGAGAGCACGGGTACGCTGGGGCGGTTCGTTCAATTTCTAACCTACAAATCGAAACGGATAGGTAAAAGACTAATAGAATTTGACGAACGCAATACCTCCAGAGAGTGCCATGTGTGCGGTAAACTCCATCCTATGCCAATATGGCAACGAGTTATGAGCTGTGAGTGTGGTAACGTGATTGCTAGAGACAAAAATAGTTGTGTGGTACTCATGAAACGTTACCTATCACAAAATGCCAAGTGGACAGGCTATCGAGCGTTTCTTGATAATCTGCGACACACAGCCAAAGGTAAAACGAAAGTCCCCAGTCCCAGTTATGGATATGGTTCGGATGACTCGCAGGAAGCCCCATCCGTCAGAGTAGGGTAGTTCACATCTTTGTTTTTGATGAGACATTTTCGTTCTTTTTTGAACCTAAAATCCTAAAGCGAAAATCAGAAAAATGTTGATCTAATGGCAAGGAGGACTTTACTACATCCATAAAACTCAATTTAAGAAACTAATTATTGTTACGTCAACGTTCTCTCAAGAGAAAAAAGGAAATATTTTTCTTTATTTCGATCTGTAAAATCTCTTTGCGCTTTTTTCTTTCCTAGATTCCACCAATCTCTGTGTGTTACATTTATCATTTCTCCGCAAGAAGACCCCTCAACTTGTTGGGGGATGACTTGTGTGACTTGTTTCACTTTCACGATACTCGGTAACCTTTAAGTACGGTTTCGCATATATCATACGTAGAATCGATTTGAGGTCACACTCGCCGGTTCTCAAATTCACATCAAGTTCAGGGCAGGAACTGCCCGTAGAGCCTGTTTGACATGTCCCGTTGGGGAATGAGTGATTTAGGAAGCCATACAACTTGTTGAATGGTAGTTCACATCGCTGATTTGCATATAGGTGTAAAAAGTATTCTCTTAAGAAATTTGAAGATACTACGGTAGGAGAGGATACAAAAGGAAGTGATAGAATGATCTTTATCACCTTGATTAGATGCAGGAAGAAGCCAACAGATGAATTGATTACTCAGTTAGGGAAACTCGATGAGCAGATGGTTAAAGAGGGCAGCAAGATCTTAGGCATGTACTGGACCCTGGGCAGGTATGACGGCGTTTTAATAATGGAGGGAAAGGATGAGAAAGCAGCTCTGAAGGCCCTCATGCGATGGGGTGACATAATCTCATCGCAGACTCTCGTCGCGGTGACCAGAGAGGAAGCCATCAAACTCCTTCAGTAGCTGTCAAAACGGCAGGGCTAGGAAGATGCCATCGGTTTTGCGAGCCTAAAGTGGTTCATAATAGTTACCACGGTCATTCTCTTTGGCCAATTCATAACTATGATTGCAGTGATCGTCACCTTGCATTAATGTTTTAGTACGTGTGAATGTGATTTCTGGCCAGAAAACCTTGGCTTCGCCAAAATCTAGAGCGCAATGTAAAGCATGGCCTATCTCTGGATAACCATGACCTCGATAAAAGTCAGCATAGCGACAACGCTTGATCCTGACAGCAAAACGGCTTTCCAAATCTTCTAACACGTCGTACTCTAGGATACCTGGATCAGCAGCTGAGACACTGTACGCCGAGTGGCCAAATACTTCAGCAGGGCGTTTAGGTGGATTCTTGGTCGATAATTCTCGCATTCGCTCCTGGTGGACAGAGAGACGAGCTCGTCGCGCAATTTCTATGACATTTTCGCCAAATTGGTTTCGCAACCTGACTAGAATTTCCAGTTGTTCTTCGAGAAATTTTTCTTCATTAGCCCATTTCAAAGTCTTAACCCCTCCATCCTTTTTCTAAATATTGTTCGTAGATTTAAACTAAAAGGTTTTGTTAGAATCAAATGAGAGTCTCACATGATGAACACTGCAGAGGTGCTTAAACTCCTGCGACGCTACCGCTGGCTCGCAGAAGGATTCATTCGGCGTAAAACGATGGGAACATCATATTACTACTGTGATGCAACTGTTTATCGGTCACTTACCTTAGCTCAAGAAGAAAGCCACTCCTTTAGTGGTGAAATGATTTGCGGAAGCTCATATTCACATGCATCACTTTCCTAAGGGTCTCTCTTAAACTTAAATAGCGTTTGTCACCCTTACTTCTTTGATGATTAGAGTTACAAGAACCGAGCACATCTGGTTGAAACCAACTACCACCCTTAGTCACTTGTGTCATCTCTCAAAAAATTTGTACAATGAAGCTAACTACACGATTAAGCAGTCATTGAAAGCTCAGGGAATCTGGATACGCTACAACGAACTCTACCATCAATTAAAACGCAGCACCAATTATCGACAATTACCAGCGCAAACATCCCAACAAACACTTCAACTTCTCGACAAAGCATGGAAATCCTTTTTTAACGCGATTAAAGAATGGAAACAACACCCGAAGAAATTCAAGAAGAAACTACGACCACCAAAATACAAGAAGAAGAATGGCGAATATGTGTTAGTGTTCACCAACCAGCAATGTCGCATCAAAAACAGCGGGGTAATTTTTCCAAAGAAAGTATCATTTGGTTTTGAAGTAAAGACACGATTAGCGGATACTACCGAGCTAAGAGAAGTGAGAATTATCCCAAAAGGAGTAGGGTATGTGTGTGAAATCGTCTACCACAAAGTGATTGCACCGAAGACACCTGACAAAACACGAATTGCAGGTATCGATTTAGGTGTCTCTAACATCATCACTCTGGTAAACAGCATCGGCAAAAAACCGATTGTTGTTAAGGATGATGGCAGAGGGATAAAGAGTATAAATCAGTTCTATCAGAAGGAAAAAGCGCGGCTGCAAAGCATGTATGATAAGCAGGGAATACAAGACGGTAGTAAACTGAAGAGACTCCGAGTCAAGTGCGAAAGAAAGTCGAAGGATTACCTTCACAAACTCAGCAGGGCTGTCGTAACCTGTTGTGTGCAGCATGGCATCGGCAAGTTGGTGATTGGCTATAATCCTGAGTGGAAACAACAGGTGGACTTAGGCACGCGGAACAATCAAACCTTTGTGTTGATACCCTACATGAAACTCATTCACTTGATAAAATATAAGGTTGAAGAGCAGGGGATAGCGGTAGAATTGGTAGAAGAAAGTTATACCAGCAAGTGTAGTTTCCTGGATAACGAAGCCATCGAACATCACGAACAGTATCTCGGAAAGAGGATACGACGAGGGTTATTCAGAAGTGCACAGGGGATACTCATCAATGCCGATGTCAATGGAGCGGGTAATATAATACGAAAAAGCGATCCGAATGCCTTTACACGAGTGAAGGCCGACGGGGTAGGAGGGTGTGTCATGGGGTTACACCCGGTGCGATGGAATGTACTACACGATGAGCTCGCACGAAGTTATTTGAACCATATGGCTCAAATTGCATAACCTGAATAC
>JAEORY010000331.1 GCA_016840645.1 Candidatus Borrarchaeota archaeon
TGGTTTCCTTCCACTAAGACCTGTTCACAATGCGGTCATATCCGAGAAATAGGACTCGATGAACGAATATATGTGTGTGCTGTGTGTGGAAATGTAATGGATAGAGACTTTAATGCAAGTGTTAATATAGAAATTGAAGGTGTAAAACAAGTAGGTATGGTGCGTACCGATGTTAAGCCTGCGGAGATTGAATCCTCTACTTTGGCATCGTTGGAATACTTAAACACTATTCCCTATGTGAAAGCAAGTTCGGTCTATGAAACAGGAAGCCTCACAGCTTTAGCGTGAGGTAGTTCACATCTAGTGTATTTGTTATACTTCTGAAGAAAAACGGAACGTTTCATATTTTGTATCTTCTATTTCACTCTTAATTGTTTGAATACATAGCACAATTTCCTCAAGTTTCTTGTTGTCTGGTTTTGGATTGCTGAGCAGTTGTTTTTTCGTGTGAAGAAGCGTATCTAGTCGCTTCTCTAATACGCTTAATTTAACATCAGAGTAGTACTTCTTTGATGAATCAAAAAAGCGATCAACAAGCTCGGTTTCAGTTTCTGGAGTATCTTCCGTTTCAATAATACCTACGTCAACAATGTCTTGTTCTTCAGGTATTGAAATATGTACTTCTTCCTTAACTTCCTCCGCTACGTTTACTTCTACTTCCTCTTCTTTTACTTCTTTCTCTTTCACTTCTTCTTCCTGTTGCTCACCCATCTCAGTGGTCTCAATCGCTACCGTCTCACCATCTTTCTCTTCTTCCAGATATTCTGCATTAGCGTCAGAGATGGTTGTTTCAACTTCTTTTTCTTCCACAATATCTTCTATTTCATTCTCTTGTTCCATTTCAGGAGGTGTTTCTGTAGAATTGGTGTCTATAACTTCTTCCTTTTGTATTTCTGAATATTTATCTTCGTTATTTCTTTTAAATCGGTTAAAAATCCCCATAATTAACTATCTCCTTCATAAAACGCTTCAAAGCACATATAGTACACAAATTTGGATGAAGTCATATAATAGGCAAATAAAATATCCTTGTGTGTTTATACCATACACAGTCTAAAAAAGATTGCGGAAAGGTTCGCAGTTTTTCTGTTAATAATTGTAGTATTCGCAAATATCTAGTCATAATATATACCTTACTTGTAATCTTTTCAAATGATATGTAGAAAAAGCGTATCCATTTTTGATACTATCACAATATCTTATGGCAAAATTGGGATATGTTGTAGTATTTTTCAATCTATTAAAGATTTATTTTGGCATGTCGAAAATCAGTATCCGTCACTCACAATCATTAATCTCTAATCAAGTATTATCATTTTTCCATATTCATCAATTTTGAACATTATACCGCTAGCGATTAACTCTTTGACTTTCTCATCAAAACTGTTATCTAGCTCTTTATTAAAAAAATTGTACCCTATTACTTTTTCAAATGGTTTTTCTAATTCTGCTAAAATAGATGGTTTTTTCAGGAAAGACTTAATCGCCGCATTAATCTCATCAAAGTTTTCTGTAGAAGCATTTGAGTTTTTTTCAAGTTTACTGAACGGGGTTACAATATATGATTTCATGGTTATCTAACATTAACACGAAATTCGAAGTTCTTATGATTTTTGGTGAACTACCTCACACTAAAACTGTGAGGCTTCCTGTTTCCCCGACCATACTTGCCTCAACGTAGGCTATCTGATTTAGATATTCCAACGTTAAGGTAGAGGTATTAGTCTCCGCAGGCGTGACGTCGGTAGGTCCCCTACCTAGCATTCTATGTCCTTCGTGTTCTAACACACGGCTGCTGTTATAATCACGGTCTATGACCAGACCGCAGGTGTGACACACATAGGTACGTTCTTCTAAACTCATGGGGCGCTGATGACCGCAACGCGAACAACTCTTGGTGGAGGGGAAAAAACGGTCTATTTCCACCGGTGTTTGCACCTTTATTTCAAGCATGCTAATTATCCCACCCAGGCTGGTTGACAACATTCTTCGACCCCACAGGCGTTGCCAGGTGCGTAGATTCTCGTTTTGATAACATACCATTTGGAAAGTGGTGTGCAAGAAATGAACCAGTTTATTGCGGATATCTCGTTTAATATTGGTGGTTTTGGCGTAGGCTTTGAGCAACTTATACAGTGTTTTCCACCAATTCCTACTGCGGTACTGTTTACGACTTAATTGCTTACACAACTGCTTTATACGGCGTGTAACTGGCACCGTGTAGCGTATACGCACCCCATTCGAAAGTGTTAACTGGTTTTTCACCCCAAAATCAATGCCAATTGATTGTGCGGGCACTATCATCGCCGGTCTGTGGTCTCGCGTCGTATAGGTCGTTATCGCCAGGTAATAGTCACCATGCTGGTGAAGGAGTGTAGCATTGGCACATTCACACTCAGGCGGCAGTTGTTCCAGGCCGTTGAAACGCAGTTTTTGAGGTATCCCTTGAATCCGCACATATTTGCCGTTGAGGACCCTGTAGGTATTGCCGTATTGCTTGAGCGGCATGGAATTCACATACGACTTGAACTTCAACCGTCCTACTTTGTGCCCCTTCGCTTTTGCACGCGCTAAGCTACTAATATTCTGCTGAGTACGTGTGATAATGCTCTGTCGCATGTGTGACGATAACTGCTTCAATGGGCGTCGTTCAAAGCGGTCTTTCAGCTTCACTGGCACTTCCTGTATTTTATCATCGATAGAGAACACGTTAGGATGCCCTACACAGTAATTATACAGCCATTTAGCTTCCAAAAAGAGGTGCTTTAAGCGAGTTAACGAGTCGTGGTTAGCATGAGAGCGGTCTAGCTTCACGGTGTACACCCGACATTTCATGTGTTTACGGCGCTCCTTAGTGTCCTTCAAGGTAGCTTTGATCCGTTGGTTTTTGGTTGGCATGGCATGAGTGCTCCGCGCACTATATAATAGCAGGTTACCTAATGTACACCACCAGTTCTCACGGTTTGTACTCCATCCTGGTTTATAAACTCAGCAAAAAACAGCAAAAAGTTAAAAAATATGCTATCTTGACACCATTCATCCCCAAGCTCAAGCAATGGGGCTTTCTTGTGTCGTATCATGTAAAACCACGATTTAAGCTTTTCAAAACTATTCTAAGAAACCTTTTTGACTTACAAACAAATCTATATTCACAATTTTCTAAAAATCCCGTTAATTTGTCACAACATATATAGAACTTGTACTATCTTGATTCTTGGAATACTCCGACGATTTACCATAAAGTATTTATGCTTGAAATCTTTATACTAGTAAATTAGATTATGCAGAACCTTATAGAAGAATATGTAACCTGCATTATCAAGAAGCCTTCAGAATTGTAATAATTTCAAAAAAATCAATAATGAACGCTTAGGGAAAAAATCCTTAATAAAAAAGGAGGAGCTATTGTGAAAAAGACTCTTCGAAAGTTAACTAGACTAATGCGTAATAGAAGGGCAGTATCTCCAGTCATTGCAGTAATTCTATTGATTGCTATTACTGTAGCTGCAGCCGTCACTGTATTTGCATACACACAGGGAATAATCGGAGGATTAAATCGTCCCAATTTAGTGCTTGCGAATGCTGAAATCATCGATAGTTTACATATCAAACTTGTATGGTCAAATACTGGAGGATCAAGTCTATATGTTATTCAAATGGATCTTGAGGATGATGGTGCCGCTGTAGACACTGAACAAATCTATGATGCCTTTACTGGAGAATTAATTGATGCTAATGGTGGAGCTGGTTTCGATACAGATCTTCTTGTCAGACCTGGAGAAAGTCGTTCAATTATAATGACACGAGAATCATTTTCACCTACTGATATTTGGGAACCTGGTGATATTGTTTCAATACAAGCATGGTTTACTGGAAATTTTGATACTTCTAGCCCTGATTACGAAGCAGATTTCCAACTTTAGATCCATTTATCTTTTTTAAAAATTTCCAATAGATTCATTGTCTCCGCTAACTGCTATTTTTTTTATTAAAAGAAAAATCAGAAATATTATTGGCATAATCACTTCAAATGAAGCCATAAAAAGAAAAAAATTACCTGGTATAACATAGAGTCTAAATGCTAATATATTGTAAGTATGCGAGCCTACAAGTATATCACCGAAAAATTGACTTCCTAGTCCAACTAAACAAAGAAAGATACCTTTCTTATATTTCTCAGTTATTAAATACAGAGTTGAAAGAATTACTAGTGCTAAAAAAAGAGGACCAGACTGATAAGAATGATAATTTGTCCCATATATTAGATCTATTGCAAAATCTACGTCAGGAGCTAACGATAGAAATATTGCACTAAGTTTATTCTTATTAGATATCTCGAACTTGTTCCTGTTAAAAATATTTAGCAGTAAAAGAGTAAAAAAACAGTGAGCTGTCGGATAAATCTCTAATTCCCTCTAAGAATCGTTTATTCTATTTATTTCTGAATTACAATCACTTAAACAAGATCGATTTTGGTTTTTTTCTCCAAGTACATCTTTTTTCTTTTTAATAGTTTTTGTCTTTACATATTACCTTTGATTACCTATACATATATCTCTGCCGCGATTTCAAACCTAATAAGAAAATATGTTGAAAAAGAGGAGAACGGCATATTAAATAATGTCTGTGGTATCATAGAGAAAAAAAGGAATCAATAGAAGAAAAGGCAAAGTATTCAAGTATTCTTGTCAAGGAATCCTTTCTTGCACATCTCTTCCATAAATTCTAGAATGTCTCCCCGGATATCGGCTTCATCCTTATTGAATTCTTTTGCTAGAATTGAAACTATGTCGTCTTCGGTGTTCTTTCCATTACATAATTCCCATATGCATGCTGCTGTTTCACTGAGCTCGAAAAGCTTTCCACTTCTTGCATCAAATAAGACGATTTTTTCATTGTTCTTCTTCCATACTACGTCTTCACTAGCCTTAGGGAACATGTTTCCACCCCATCTTTTGCCTTTTCTAAATTTAAACATGCGTTTTGTGATAATGTGACGCCAGTTTTTTTGAAAATATAAGACCTGCGTTTTTTAAAACTAGAATAACACCTATTATTGCACCCGCTGCAATAACTCCTCCTGCGCCCACTAGCATCAAT
>JAEORY010000332.1 GCA_016840645.1 Candidatus Borrarchaeota archaeon
GTCGATCTAATGATGCATTTTTATCTTCTCGCTGAACTAAAGTATATAGATCCGTATCTAATATAACGCCCTGTCTCTTAGAAACAGCATTTAGGATTAGATTTCGTAACGGAATTGCGTTCCACATGTTTTTTGTTGATATCTTTATCACCCCAGAACAGCTAACGTAGACGAAAAAATTCTGCTTTTCTGTGAATTAAATAGAATTTAACTATCTATATTTCTGCAAATACATCCAATATGAATTCCTTAAAAAATATAGCGAATTTCTAACTGAGGAGTATTACTATTTTAAGTTAGAACAAGTTATCTTATAAGTTTAGTGTTTTTGAACTTCATCAATGTATCCAAGTCTTTAGTTTAGGAATTAGCGCTAGCGTGAACTACCCCACCCTGACGGATGGGGACTTCCCGCCGATTAAGTTAAATTAATCCTAACATTAGTGCACTAAAATCTAGTGCAGATCCATATAACCAAAGAAATACTACTCCGAATGCGATCAGTGTAATTCCGCAAATAATGATTATGATTTTGTATTTCCCCATGTTGATTCTTTTCTTTTGCTTTGCTATCACATAACCCAGTGTACTATAATAGAAGAAATCTCCGAAAAAGTGCCCGATGCCCCAAAAAACGACTCCAACCCATGTCCAGGTTAAATAAGTATAGACCAATGTAGATAAACCTATTGTAAGCCACCAAATGATTACAGCTGGGTTGCTGAGCGTGTAAACAATCCCAGTTTTAAAGCCTCCTAGACCACCTTCTGACGGTGCAGCGAGTTCTTTCTCAATCTGGTCGAGTTTTCGAGTTTCTTTGAAGGTTAAAATACCAAAGGCAAAGAGCGAAAAACTGCTAACAAAACCAATTATATTTAGAATCGACGAAGACGTAAGAAAGGATATTGTCCCTATACTAATGACAACGAAAGTCATAAGTACGACCTCAATTAGAAAGTGAGAAGTAGCCATGTGTGCTCCCGTTTTTTCTCCTTCTTGTAGTGCTGTTTTAATTAATACGACAAACATTGGACCTGGAATCATGGCTCCTGTGAGGCAGATAACGAATCCGAGCCCAAATTGAATCGCAATTAAGAGGGGATCTAGAGCCATGATAATACTTCCGCTTTTGCACCTTGGTAATTCAAAGAAATATAGAGAGATTTTTTAATACCCAGAATCAATGAAGCTTATATGAATTTTTCTCATTACACAAGACGACACAAGAAAGCCCCATTGCTTGAACTTGGGGATGAATTGTGTCAATGAATTATTTTTTAACTTTGTGCTACTTTTTGCTGAGTTTATAAACAAGGATGGAGTAAGAAGAGCGATAAGCTGTGTTGTAAATTATTAACTAGTTGTTTTTATTTGTGTGGAGAACTTGTGCCATGTTAACAAAGAACCAACGGATCAAAGCTACCTTGAAGGACACAAAGAAGCGGCGGAAACATATGAAGTGTCGGGTGTATACCGTGAAGCTCGATCGCTCGCATTTAAACCAAGACTCGTTAACTCGCTTAAGGCTCTTATTTTTGGAAGCTAAATGGCTATATAATTATTGTGTTGGCCATTCTAACGTGTTTTCTATCGATGACAAAATAACAGCCGTGTCAGTGAAGGTTAAAGACCAGTTTGAGATGCGCCAATTAAGGCAGTTATCGTCACATATGCGTCAGAGCATCATTACGCGCACCCAGCAGAATATCCGTAGCTTAGCGCGTCTGAAAGCGAAGGGTCACAAAGTGGGGCGGTTGAAGTTTAAATCTTATGTGAATTCCATCCCACTCAAGCAATACGGCAATACCTACAGGATTCTCAACAGGAAGTACTTGCGGATTCACAGGATACAGCAAAAACTGCGTGTCAACGGCTTGGAACAACTTCCGTCCAATTGTGAATGTGCCAATGCTACGCTACTGCACCGACATGGCGAGTATTACGTATCCATAACTACCTATACGCCGCGAGAACACAGATCGGCGATGGTAGTGCCACCAAAATCAATTGGCATTGATTTTGGGGTAAAGAATCAGTTATCGCTGTCGAACGGTGTACGTATACGATACAAGGTGCCAGTTACACGCCGTATAAAGCAGTTATGTAAGAAATTAAGTCGTAAACAGTATCGCAGTAAGAATTGGTGGAAAACGCTCTATAAGTTGCTCAAAGCATATGCCAAAACCACCAATATTAAACGAGACATTCGTAATAAACTGGTTCATTTCCTTGCCATTAATTTCCAAATGGTATGTTATCAAAATGAGAATTTAGGCGCCTGGCAACGCCTGTGGGGTAACAGAATGCTGTCAACTAGCCTCGGTGGAATCATTCGCATGCTTGAAATAAAGGTGCAAACACCGGTGGAAATTGACCGTTTCTTCCCCTCTACTAAGACTTGTTCGCGTTGCGGTCATCAGCGCACTATGAGTTTAGCAGAACGCACCTATGTGTGTCATCATTGCGGTCTGGTCATAGACCGTGATTATAATAGTAGTCGTGTGCTAGAACACGAAAGTCATAGGTTACTAGGTAGGGGACCTATCGAAGTCACGCCTGCGGAGACTAATACCTCTACGTTAACGTTGGACTATCTGAAACAGATAGCCTACGTTAAGGCAAGTATGGTCGCAGAAACAGGAAGCCTCACTGCTTTAGCGTGAGGTAGTTCACACAAGATGATTAATCGACGCGTGAATTGAAAATTAGTCGCCTTTCGTCAATTATACATAATAAAATGTGATATTCTCCTTCAAAGCGACACCAATTTTTGTCGAACATTGAGAAGAGATATTAACGAAAAATTTATATGTGAAATAATGATACTCTCGCAAAGACTAAGTATTAGTGGTGGGATTGCTTTTTGCGACTAAAGATTTAAACAGAAGAGATTCATTGGTGAAATCTTCTGAGTATACTTTTTCGATTAAATCTAATAGGGCAGTTTTAGTTTTAGAAGACGGATCTGTTTTTTCGGGCTATGGTTTCGGTGCTTTATCGAAAGAAACGTCTGGAGAATGTGTTTTTGCAACAGGAATGACAGGATATACGGAAACCCTTACAGATCCTAGTTATAACGGACAAATTCTCTGCCTGACTTATCCGATAGTTGGAAATTATGGTGTTGCTCCTTATTCAACAGTAGATGAGTTTGGTCTGCCCATTCATTTTGAATCAATAGGAATTAAGGTCAAAGGGTTAATTATTCATGAGTTATGCCATAAACCACATCATTGGGCATCTGTGAAATCTTTAGATCAGTGGTTAACAGAAGAGAGCATTCCAGGAATATATGGAATCGATACACGTCTGTTAACAAGGAAATTACGTAAAACTGGTGTAATGTTAGGCATTCTTAAGACATACGATCGCTCAAATGAAATTGATTTCGATGCATTAATTGGTGCAGCACAAAAGGTTCCTGATCCAAATAAAAGAAACCTTGCTTCTGAAGTAAGTACAAGTGAACCGATCATATACAACCCTTCAGGCAAAAAAAGGATTGTTTTAATAGATGTTGGTACTAAATTAGGCATAATTCAATGTCTTTTACAACTTGGTGTCTCTGTAATTCAAGTACCGTGGAATACACCGTTTGAAAAAATCTGGTCATATCAACCTGATGGCGTGCTCATAAGCAATGGACCTGGCGATCCGACTATTTTGACAGAAACTATCAAAACTATACGTCATATTATTGATGAAGAGATACCTACATTTGGTATTTGTTTTGGAAATCAACTCTTAGCATTAGCTCTTGGTGCATCCACATTCAAACTTAAGTACGGTCACAGGGGCGTCAACAAACCCGTTATTGATCTCGAAACAAAGAAATGCTATATTACTACTCAAAATCACGGTTTTGCCGTCGACCCAGACTCTTTAGAGGGAACTGGATTAAAACTGTGGTTCATTAACGCAGATGATCGCACTGTTGAAGGATTAAAACATGACACGCTTCCCGTGTGTTCATTTCAAGCACATCCAGAAGCTAAGCCAGGACCTTATGATGCAGAATGGCTCTTTCAACGCTTTATAAAGATGATGGAGGTTAAGTGCTAATACCAAAATTTGACCATATTAAGAAAGTCCTGTTACTAGGTTCCGGAGCTTTAAAAATCGGTGAAGCTGGTGAATTCGATTATAGTGGATCTCAAGCTCTTAAAGCCATGAGAGAAGAAGGTATAGATACAGTCTTACTTAATCCTAATATAGCAACCATTCAGACTGATCCAAGTCTAGCTGGTAAAGTTTACTTACTTCCTATTTTGCCAAAATATGTGACTGAAATAATAAAAAAAGAAAGACCCGATGGTATACTTTTAGCTTTTGGAGGACAAACCTCTCTTAACTGCGGCGTTCAACTCGCAGAGCAAGGGATTTTTGAAAAGTTTGATGTTGAAGTCTTAGGAACACCTATAAGGGGTATCCAGGAAAGTGAGGACAGAGAACTCTTCAGGCTAGCAATGGAAAGAGCTAACGCGCCAGTTCCGAAAAGTCGTGCTGTAAATTCTCTTGCTGAAGCACGGACTATTGCTGAGAAAATAGGGCTACCGATTATCGTCCGTCCAGCATATACACTTGGAGGAAAAGGGTCTGGAGTTGCCAGAAATGAGTATGAATTAGAACAAATTGTACAACGCGGCATAAGCCTCTCTCGTATCAAACAAGTACTAATTGAAGAGTATCTAGAACATTGGAAAGAAGTAGAATACGAAGTAATGCGCGATTATGATGATAACTGCATTACGATTTGCAATATGGAGAATTTTGATCCTTTGGGAGTCCATACAGGCGAATCAATTGTAATTGCACCCTCACAAACTCTAAACAACAGGGAATATAATCTCTTAAGATCTGCATCAATCAGAGTTATTCGGTCTTTAGGTGTAGTTGGAGAATGCAATGTTCAATTTGGCCTGGATTCTCAATCAGAAGAATACAGAGTCATTGAAGTTAATGCCCGGCTTTCACGTTCATCTGCTTTAGCATCAAAAGCTACAGGCTATCCTCTTGCGTATATCGCTGCTAAATTAGCTGTAGGATATACTCTACCAGAGTTAAAGAATGTGGTCACAGGCATCACAACTGCTTGTTTC
>JAEORY010000333.1 GCA_016840645.1 Candidatus Borrarchaeota archaeon
GAAAGGGATAAGCCATTCCTGTATGATCGCTGGCCATGGGATTTGCTGCGCACTTTCCGAGAGGATACGCAATATGTTGTTGTATCAAAGAAGCGCCAGAGAGTAATGGCAAAAACCTTTAATATCCCAAAGAGAAAAATTAAGGTTATCTATAATGGTATAGGTCCCAAGGAATTGATGGGCGTATCTGAGGAAACCAACACCCTGATAGAAAGCTTGGGCTTAGACAGAGCCGACTTGATCGTTCTAATGCCGGTTCGGGTCACGCACGCAAAGAATATCGAACTTGCTATGCACGTTGCGGCCAGACTTCGTTCTGAACATTGCACTCCTCAATTTCTAATGACTGGACCACCTGACCCACACGATCCTGAAAACCTGGCATATTTTGAAGAACTAAAAAAACTGCGCACAAGATTGAAAGTTGAAAAAAACTTCAGGTTTTTGTACGAAGAAAATCCTGATACTGATGAAGCATACATTTTAGATATGAAGATTGTGGAGGAACTATATCGTGTGTGCGATTTGGTTTTCATGCCGAGCCATAGTGAGGGATTCGGCATGCCAATACTCGAGGCTGGATTTGCGGGGAAACCTGTCTTCGCCACTGAAATTCCAGCTGTAGTGGAAATCGGGGGAGACGATATCCATCTAATTGACCTAGCCCAGGGTCCAGAAAAGGTGGCAGAGCAAATATTAGAATGGGCTTCAAACGATTCCGTTTACCAGTTCAGAGTTAAAACCCGCCAAAAATATACTTGGCAAACAATTTTTAGGGAAAGGATCCAGCCATTGCTAGCCGGATAGGCCCAGACAAAGAAATATACCACCAGTATGAAATATCTAGAAAAGATTGAATAGTGCTTATACTTGACTGTTCGGTTAGCGGCTGATATTTCTAGAAACTTTGCAAGTTTTGTTTTGGCGTGTGTGCTGGTTGAGGATGATTGAGGACCCCCTGGAGAAGATATTAATGGGAGGTTATTTTTTGAAAAAGCTGGGATGTATCTTGATGCCCCTGTTTAATTAGATCAGGAACTTTTTTCGTATCAACCAGGCTGAAGTTTGAAAGGTCAAGCTCTATTATTACATCGGCGTCCGACAGTTGGATCTTTGTTTGGTATTTAAAAGCAATATCAAATGTATTTAGCAGAACTCCGAGCATGTCCTCTGGTTTTGTTTGCATGTGAGTTGTTGTTAGATCTACACCAATAATGTAGTTTGCGCCCATTCCTCTTAACATTGAAGTTGGCACATTTTCTACGATACCACCATCGACAAGCAATCTGCCTTTATGATCGACGGGTTTGAAAATGCCAGGAATACAAGTACTTGCCATGATAGCCGGAATTAATCTTCCTTCACGCAAGACAATTTTTTCTCCATTCACGATATCTGTGGCGACTACCGCTAAAGGGATTTTGGCATCACTGAAACTTACATCTCCAAGTTCTTCTTTGATCAGCTCTCCTAAACCCTCGTTGGATAATACGCCAAATTTTGTAACCGAAAATTTTGATATATCTAACCAATCCAAATCTGTGGCCAACCTTTCAAGTTCTTGGGGACTTTTCCCGAAGGCATAGAGAGCCCCAATAAGTGCGCCTATGCTTGTTCCGGATATATAATCAATGGCGATGTCAAATTCTTCCAAGGCCTTAAGAACACCAACATGAGCTGCCCCCAGTACAGCTCCTCCTCCCAGGGCTAATCCTGTTTTTCTAACCTTGTATTTTTTAAATTGCTTTTTAAAATTAGTAATCAAATGGTCTAATAATGACTCGTGATGTCTCATTCTCATTTTTTCCTCTATTCTTTATATAAGAATTTGAAGTGGATCCGCGGCGTCAGTTCTTGGCGTATCCATCAATCTATCTTAATGGTGGGCTATAGCAAGATATAAAACTAATCCCAGTGGTTCGGCACTATAAAAAAGTTGTGATTATAGAGTTATACCTTGAACCTATTGTTTTTTTCTTAACTTCTTCAGTAATTTCCGCCCGGACATGCTTTTTTGATTATAGATAGCAATCTTATCATTTCCTTGGTTTGCATCCTTAACGCGCTCAACATGTTTCGGAACTGTGTTTTCAGGTATCTTATTAAGTTTGAAAAATCTGTGTTTATCAGCTTCCCTGGTCTTCTTAAGTTTGCCCCCTTTTACTTTCCCCAAAAAAACAAAGGCCAATTCATCTCGGTGGGGTTTTCCATAGACGCCAACTAATTCTTTGATTTTTATCTTGAGGCCTGTTTCTTCTTTGGTTTCTCTGACAGCAGCCTCTGTGGGAAGTTCTCCTTTTTCGAGATTTCCACCAGGCAAATTCCAAAGATCAAGGTCTCGTCGATGACTGAGAAGGATGCGATCCTTCTTATCAAAAATAGTGACAAAAGCACCAATATTAAATTTTGGCATAAATATTCTCTCGTGCGTGATATCTGATGTTAATGACGATCAAAGGTTTCCAATTCTTTTCGAATGAAATGAATGTGGTTTGGGTTTGACTTATGACAACGCGACACCATCTTTATTGTTATCGAGCGCTCTCCTTAGAACATTTTCCAGCGCCATTATGGATTTATGTTCGTATTCCGTAAGGTTGAGATTAACAGGGTCTCCGGGTGAACAATTTGTAATCGATCCTAATATCTTTGAAACTGTTCGTTTCATTTTGCTCCGGTTTTTGCCCATTCCCCATTTAGCTAATTGTTTGGTCTCAGAAACAGCTGAGATAACTTTTTCTGATAATTGAAAACTAATCGATGAATATGGTCTGAAACTGGAGATTTCCTGAATAACCCCTAAACCATATTCCAGATCTTTTTTATTTACTTCTATGGATTTTGTCATCGTCTGCCTCCTTTATAGGTCGACATTTCTAGTGAAGCCGCTAATTCCTGCGTTGTCGGGATGAGCGGAAAGGCCAATGCTCCTTCCAAGCGCACGTAAGTCCTGTTTTATTTGTAGCTATTCCTAACCTGCAAAGCTAAACATGTTGTGCCTGTCCAATTTCTGAAAGAGGAATGTTTATAGCAAAGTGTCTTTTGAAAATGCGATAATACAATAGCTCCTCTTTTGAACGTAAAAAATATCTATCATCTAAAATGCGAGCGCGCGAGAATTCTTGATCTGTTATTTTACGATTTGCGTAATTGGTTAACACGTTTCCGGTCGCGTTTTCTATGGGAACTTTTGACCTGGTTCGCCAGGTTACATCTTCAGGCAGAAGCTCTGCTATTCCTTGACGCAGGGGCCATTTATCCACATTTTCAGCCCCACGAATTTTCCAACGCGCTGGGAGAGCAAGAGCATAACGGACAACATTTGAAGCCAGGAATGGGATTCCAACACCAATGCCGTGGGCGGTTGCCGAGCGGTCGAGTCTCTGGAGAGTAGTGTTATGCAGGGCGGCAATGTTTTTCTTGATGCTTATCGCCAACTGCTTGCCCCTGGAAAGAGTTTTCTGATTTGTGTAGCCAGCAAATAACTCATTCGCACCCTCTCCCGAAAGAACGTAGGGAACATAATCAGCGGATAATTCAGATAGAAGGTAACTAGATATTGCCCTTTGAACTAGCAGTACATCAAATGATTCGAGGTGATAAATTGTTTTTTCCAAGACGTTGATAATTTCATTCTCGTCATAAATTCGTTCGTAGTGCTCAGAACCGACATACCGGGATACCTTTCTTGCATATTCTAGATCAGGAGATCCCCTCAGTCCTGCCGAGAAGGTATACAGACGGTCAACATACGGTCGTGCCAAAGCCGCTATGACACTTGAATCTACTCCACCCCGAAGCCAAACACCAAAATTGACCCCTTCTGGGATTGATCTTTTGACCGATAGGTCAAGATGCTCTCTTAGTTGTTTTATACTGTCTAATACTCTCCCTGCCTGGAAAGGTTTGGTTCCCAAAGAAGAATAAGATAGCAGGCCTTTTTTTGAGTGCAATATATGACCGGGAGGTAATTCATGTACATTGTCCACCGCTCCAACCAGACCCTTGGCTTCTGACGCAAAATATAAATGCCCTTCTTTAATTCCATAATACAGAGGTTTGATACCAAGCTGGTCACGCGCCAATATAAACTCACTCTCATCAATAACAGCAAGGGCAAAACCACCTCTTATGAGCCTAAATATGTTTATGCCAAAATCTGAAAATGCTTGAAGAAGGATGGCTGAACTTGGACTATTTTGTTTTTGATTCGATTGGGTTAGACATTTCAATATATACAGATTTTCAAGTTTGCCGTCCAATACAATCGCCTGTTTTCCCTCTGCTGCGGTTTTCGGTCCAGGGTCTTCATTGATATTAGAGAACCCTATAGCGCCAATGGTTGCACGAGGACTTTTCCAAATGCTCGGTGAGGATGTGCCTCGGTGGGCAATGCTACCCAGCATTTTTGATACAAGTTTATGTTTGTTTGGCAACAGGACACCAGCAATGCCACCCATAATCTTATTTCTCCTCTTAATAACGGCTAATCATTAATAATGTCTTTTGGTGGATAAACGCTAATCCGCCGAATTTACCCTATCAAATATTTCTTCTCTTTGGTGTCCTTGGTTTCAGCCAGTCTGGCCTTCAACTTTTGTAGTTTGCGACGCCGCCGTCTTCTACGGTTGAGTTTGCGTTTTTTTTCTGTACCCACGCTTATTTCTCCTTGGAGATTTTTATTAAAATATGATTATTGATTTTGCTGCCGGAATCTTCGTTTGTAGGTGTTATTTTGTGAGAATGTAGTATGTTTCCTGGCCTGTTCGGCTAACCACCAGATCAGACTGGGTTCAAACGAGAATTCCCATTTATATTCAATGTTTTTCAGTGGTACCCGATATCAGGTTGGCGGTCCAGGTAGGGGGCTAACTTTTTAATACGCTTCCTTAGATTTGCTGCTGTTACCTCTTGCATCCGTCCATACTCGCGTTTGGCGCGTTTGGACCTTCTGCGCCGAAAGTGGCTTTGGTATCCTTTAGTTCGCATGATTTTTCCCGAACCTGTTTTTCTGAACCGTTTTGAAGTTGCTTGATGAGTTTTGATCTTATTTTTTCCCATAGTCACATCCTTGAATT
>JAEORY010000334.1 GCA_016840645.1 Candidatus Borrarchaeota archaeon
CTGACGTAGACGAAGTGGATCTTATTGAATACTATGCAGAAGATCCTGAAACCAGTGTTATGGCACTCTATCTTGAAGGAATTGCAGATGGACGTCGACTAATACAAGTCGCAAAAGAAATCACAAAAAAGAAACCTATAATTATTCTTAAAGGAGGAAGATCTGATGCGGGTGCAAAGGCAGCTCTTTCACATACTGCTTCAATTGCAGGACGCGATGAAGTCGTTGAAGCCGCGTTTAAACAAATAGGGATTCTCCAAGCTGAAACTCTAGAAGATTTAATCGGCTTTTCTAAAGCATTAGACTGGCTTGAGTTACCTCAAGGAAACAGGGTAGCGATCGTCACTGCTTCAGGTGGGGGCGGAGTGCTTGCTTCAGATCAATGCGCCCAGCAAGGTCTAAATGTTGTAAATCTTTCAGAAGTAACAGTAAACAAACTAGCAGAAGTTTTTCCTGCTTGGATGCCACCTTCAAACCCCATAGATATGTGGCCAGCTATATCTGTAGCAAAACATGGGTTGAATGAAGTTCACAGCCTTGTGTTACAATCTGTCATTGAAGATAGTTCTGTAGATTGTATTTTGTTCATTTTAATGGCTCTTAAAGAACTAGAACAAATTGATATTGACATGATAATCAACATGCAGGTGAATAATAGGAAACCTATGGTTTGCTGGCTTTTCGGAGATCCAAAAATTGTTAACAAATGGAGATATCGATTTGAAGATCATAGGATTCCAGTTTCATCAAGTTTATCAGTAACAATTGGTTTTCTCAAGGCATTAGTCACTCGAAAAAAATATTTAGACAGACTCGAACTCGAAGGAAATCAAAGCAGTTAGTGAATTCACTGTCGGAAATTAGATCCTTAAAAATCCTGTTTTGGTTGTTTTTATTTTGTTTTGTTATGCCTTATAAATTTTCTCTCTTTATCTTAACCTGTAAATATAGATTAAATCAACGTAATAGGTCTATTCGTCAAGATTTTCTCTCATTAATCGCTTTACAGCTGCCATAAAGTCTTCATAGTCTAGGTCACTAAATTGATCTATAACGTTATCTGGCTTTTCAAGTTTGGCGTCTTGTTCAATGCCGATAAGTTTATTCAAGCAATAATAGACTCCAAACATAAATCCTAACGCATTATGTTTATCCCACGTAGGCTCGCGGACAACATCATCTAAAGCTTCAAGAATATATTTCCTAACCTTTTCGTCTTCGTGATATTTCCTAAAAAAATTAACAATTTCTTCCAAATGGTCTGTAAGCATTTTCCACATTTTTTGATATGGTAGATTCTCACTCATTTTTGACTTGCCCTCCCGCTCTTTGACCAATTATTCTTATGGGTCGTTTAACTTATAAAGTTAAACCTATCCTTCGAAAATATGCTATCAGTACTGTGGTTATTTTAAGGTGAAAACTCAAAACACGTTGCATATTGTCTGAGAAATATAGGGAGAGATTGGATGAATTATGCTACATGTGTGATTTCGTTAATTGGACTTTTATTTGCGATTGTTTACACAACCTTTGTACCATGTAAAGCACAAGATGAGCAAACAATAAAGTCAGATGCAGTAACTGGAATCCCAATTGGCTTATCAGACAGAGAGTTGTTATTAAAAGATTATGAAATCACTAACCAAGAAATAGAACGCAGGGAGGACATTACGCTTGTAGTTGGATCGATTTTAATTGCTGCTGCTTTCTTAATAGCTAGTCAACCTTTCCTACTAGAGAATGAAAAGTTAATTCCAATAGCTGCATTAGCCTCAATTGTACTTTATCTTCTTTGGGCATTCGTATTACACCTTACAACAAAAAATATTGATGACATAGCGTATACACGTATTCATGTGTTAGAAGAAAGAATTGGTGCCCTTGCAAAACCATCACAACCAGCAGACGGTAATGACTCTGAGGTACAAATAACATACAATTTTGGTACTCATAAATTTCTACAGGATCAACTTGGAAATAAATGGTGGATGCAAATTAGAAGGCGCTTCTGGGGCTTTATTTTTGTGATGCTTTGTATTTATTGGATTCTAATTGCAGTATTTTATTAAACAAACAGAGTTTAGGATGAAACGAAGGCTCAAAATCTTTCGTTCATGAGTGGGGCAAAAAAAAATAGTATCTATTGGATTGTCCTATTCTTTTTATTCTTTTGTTCTTTAGCGATTCTAAGTGCTTCTTTAATTTCATTCTCAGTGAGTTCTATTGGTTCATATTCATCCTTAGTAATAGGTTCATGGAATTCCTTCTGTTTTTCCATTACATACACACGCTTGATTTTTTGTTCCTCTTCTGGTTCGTCAGTGTACAAGTGTTGGTTTTGTTTTTTCATGTATTTTGAAAGAATATCCGCTACTTTTTCTTCTACGATCTCATCAATGTTATTCTGTTGTGATTTCATCTCTAGCATTCTGGCTGAAAGTTCCAATAATTTTTCTTCGAGTTTCCGATTTTCGTCCTCCAAATAATCAATCTTTCCATTTTGCTGTACAGTTTTTTCTGTAAGACGTTCTAATTCAGTAACAGGTATTTTTCGAGGATCTTCACTCATTATATTTAACCAAGGGTTAGCACGTCTATACTGTGATTTAACCCAGTCAGGATCGGTTTTGAAAAACTTGTTGTAGTTATTTGGATCAATTGAATGACCCATAAAGAATTCTGCGACAATACCTTTTGCTGGTGAGGTCTCCCACGCACTCCGCGCAAGATCACGTAATTCATGCGGAGACATACCATAACGATTTCTTATCAATTCCTTATAGATTTTATTACTCGTTGGAAACGTATGACCGCACTCAGCACAAATATATACTGTACGACTTTTTTGATTCTTTGCATACTTATTTGTTGGTCCCACAATATTTTTTCTCGTTTCCCCTCCGCATTCAGGACATTCTGGAGTCTGATAATCAACGATCCCACCTAACAAAATACGGCGACGAAAATATGTTTGATATGCTGCCTTATTAACTGGATCACCAAACTTGTTAATGAAAATAGGTTCTCCGTTTTTGATAGGTCCACGAATAGCAAGATATCGTTTTAGTGCTTCGATTGCGTCGGTTCCGATAAAAGTATAATAAGGTCTTTTGAAACGCGCATGTTTTCTTCCTGGAAGGTCAATTCTGATAAATTTCTCGTCTTTATCGAGTTGTTTCTTGATTTGAGACCAAGAATTATGACTAACGTGCATTATCTCAGCCCCTCCCATGAAACCTTGAAACTGCATAAGCATAATTGCTTGATACAGTTCATTAGAACTCAATATGATTTTTCTGAAGTCTTCAATTGTCAATTTTCCCGCGGTGGGTATCATATCTGGTGTTGGAGTCCAAGATTTGTCTTCTGGTAAAGAAACTCTGTTATGATTAAAGAAACTTCTGACGGCGTGATATTTTCGTTTTAGAGTTTTGTAACGAAATTTTTGTGATGAAATCCATTCTTGTAAGACATCTAAAATCTTGTACCGTTCCTTCAGACCCTGTCCTTGCAGTATTTCTTGTGCTTTCAAAAGTCCAGTTGGAGTTTTCGCATTATGTTTTTCACCATTTTCATCAGTCCACGAGATGCCTCCACGCTTATTAACAAATTCTAAGAAATGCCAAAACGCTCTTAAATAATTTAGCCGAGTAGTATCTGATACTTTATTTATCCATTTCGTCAATGTCGGGTTTTCTTCAACCCAGAGGTCTAATTCTTGTTGTGTTACAATTTTATTCGCCCTCCGTACTTAGATACTGACACAGAAAATATAAATATTGCTGATAATATTAAGGAAATTTTAGTTTTGTTACCCTATCTGAAAGTGTTAGAGCGCTAAAGGCATTATATATCTATAAAAAATTCAAAGAATCTATAACGTAGCATCTTAAGAATGAATTGTTGCTTAACTATAAATTGAGCCAGGAGGAATTACTTCGTTTTCATTAATAGTAACGTTGTCTCCAATAAAAGATCCAAGACGAGTTCGATGTGTATTTACTAGTTTCTCCTCAAAATGTGCATAAATTTCTTGATTATTGTCATTTTTATCTAAAAAACTCACACCATTTCCAATTATACAATTTTCACCAATTACACTGTTCTTGATAATGACGTTTTTGCCAATTCTTGTAGACGCTAACACTACACTGCGTTCTATAACCGAGTCAGTATCAATAATGACATTTTTGTCAATAAAACTATGCAGTATTCTACAATTCTGTGCAATTTCACATTCTCTATCGACAAATGAGTTTTGAATGTCTGTACCTCTTCCTATTCTTACTGAATCATCCATATCTTTAGAAATACTTTCAAGCAAGTATAGATTGGCATCTAAATAGTCCCATGGACGACCTATATCAATCCAGTTATCCAATTCGTACCCTATAACTGATTTATTCTCTCCGATCAGTAATTGTATGGCATCGACGAAATCATACTCACCCCTTTTACCAGGTCGAATTCGCTCTATAAAATTTAGAGCAATAGGCTCTATCAAATAAGTACTTGCGGATGCTAAAGGGCTAAAAGGTATTTTTGGTTTTTCAACCACTTTTGTAACTCGTTTTCCATGCAATTGAACTACTCCGAACCGTTCTGGTTTAGGTATATTATATAGACCTAAAGTTGTTGTAGCATTCAGACGACGGTGATTTTCTATTAAAGAGTGCCAATTTCCTTCTAAAATTGCATCTCCATTGATTATTAGGCAAGATTCATCGTTTATAAAGATCTTTGCAGTTAAGATTGCATGAGCTAAACCTAGGGGCTTTTTTTGTTCAATATAATTTATTTTATGTTTGTAATAACTGGAAGCGTATGCTTCGATTAACTTTCGATGGGTTGCATTTACAACGATTCCAATATCTTTAATTCCTATACTGTTAAAAATCTGCAAGACATAATACAGTACTGGCTTTCCGAGAACAGGTAGAAGCGTTTTTGGGCGTGTCAATGTAAGAGGGAACATTCGTGTACCTAATCCTGCAGCTGGAATAAGTCCTTTCAATCAAGCCTCATCTCACAAAATAATAAACACGATGTTTAAATGAGAGTTACAAGTA